>CAYLTH010000208.1:0-4342 GCA_964386485.1 uncultured Bacteroidales bacterium
TATTTCAGGACAATATAATAATAAGTATAGCTCTCAAGCTTCCCATTCACATACCAATATACTTTTTTGATACTTTTGCGGATAAGATTGAATAAGGGCATCATGCCTGATTCATGATTGGTAAAAACAGATGAACATGACCCTTGCTGCAACAGCCCCGGCACTTTTTACGATTGATGTGGAAGAATGGTATCAGCCGGCAGTGATGGAACGTTATGTACCCCGCAACATCTGGGCAAAACAGCCTCTGCGTCTGCAGGAAAGTCTGCGTTTGCTTACCGATGCCCTCGATGCCCATGGCATGCACGCAACCCTGTTCTGCCTCAGCAGTCTGCCCCGTGAACATGACGCATTGATCCGGAATCTGGCTGAGAAAGGTCATGAAATTGCCTCCCACGGACATTCCCACCGCTCTTTCTCGGGTTTATCCAAAGCAGAAATAAAAGAAGAACTCATCAGCTCAAAAAAGACCCTGGAAGATATTACCGGTAAAGCCGTGACCGGATTCCGGGCACCTAATTTTTCCATTACCGATGATACCATCGAGCTTCTGATCGAGACAGGCTATACGTATGACAGCAGTTTTTTTGATGTGAAATGGCATCCCAATTACGGCAAACTGCAGAGACATCCGAAAAACAATGTTCCGTACCGCATTCATCCTGAATTGATAGAAGTACCGATGACAGTACTTAACTGGGGTCCGCTGCGGATTCCATGGTCAGGCGGAGCCTATTTCAGGCATTTCCCTTCTGCCCTTTTCCGCTCAGGAGTAAAGCATCTGATCAGAGACGGCTATTATCATTTTTATATCCATCCCTGGGAACTGGATACGAAGCAACCCCGACCGGAACAAATGAATCTCATCAACCGGATGCGGCATTTTCGGAATATCTCGCACAGTGAAGATAAGATTGAACAACTCCTGCAAAGCTATCAGTTCAGGAGTATACGCGAATGTCTCGGTGATCCTGATTATATGCAGTCTGTAAATCCTTCATTTGCAGTAGTATAGTGGTTTAATTTGTATAGAAATTCTAAAAATGTAACGGAATGACAAAAAACAACTGGTCAGAAGTCCTTGGAAAAGAAGCCTCACTTGCCTCTATTCTTCAGTTATTGAAATTGCTGATCAAGGGTTTGCGGACCAATATCAAAATGCTGGTAATTCTTACCCTGCTTATAACGGGGATTACCATTCTTCTGGGAACCTTTCTCGTGCCGAGAAAATCGAAGGCAGAACTTATTCTGGTCACCGATGAACAGGGCCCTTCGGGCTGGGAGAGTCTTCTTGCCCAGTTCGGACTGGATCTTGGAAGCAGCAACCCTTCCGGAGTCTTTCAGGGAGAAAGTCTGGTGAAGTTTTTCCTGACCCGGAATATGATCGAACGTACCCTGATCACCCCTGTCTATTATCGCAAAGACTCCGTTTTACTGGCCGAAATCATATGGCCTTATACCAAACATGCCAGGAAAGATATTTTTCAGAACATCCATTTTGAAAAGGATCGCCGGAATAATACTCCATTGATTGACAGTGCTTTGTATTTATCCTATCAATACGTCCGCGAAAAATTACTTTCTGTGGCAAAACCCGAGAAAAAGCAAAGTATGATCCATGTGGCTGTCATTCATGAGAATCCTGTGCTGGCGAAGATCTTAGCGGAAACGCATGTAAAAACCGTGGCCAACTTTTATAAGGAGACTTTGACAATGAAAGCCCGGCAGAATATGGAAGTGCTGCGTCAGGAATCGGATTCGGTGCGTGAAGAACTGAACTCTAATCTGTTTCGCAGCGCCTTTGAAACAGACCTGAATGTCAGTCCTATGCGTCAGACCATGCGGGTTTCGCAGAACCGCTCCATGATCGATCTGCAGGTGACTGTGGCGCTTTTCGGAGAACTTACCAAGAACCTGAAGCTGGCAGAGATCAGTCTGCGCAAAGAAACACCCCTGATTCAGATCATCGATCCGCCCCAGTTCCCGCTCGAAAAAGTGGGCTTTCCATGGTGGAAATGGGGAGCCATCGGTGCCGTCCTTGGTTTATTGTTGTCGGTTTACTTAATCTACCTCCGGGAGAAGAATGGATAAACGTGCCATCTGGTTGTATATCGCCCGTTTTATACTGGCTTTATCCGGACTTGCTGTACATTTCTTTTTCGCACGCATCGGAGGTGTTTCTGGTTACGGGACACTGAGTCTTTACCTGAGTATGATGCTGATTTTCAATAATCTGACCGATTTCGGAATCAGCCTCAACGGACCACGCTACCTTGCCCTGAACGATCAGCCCGAATGGGCGCAGAGTGCCGTGCATACACGTCGCTTACTCGGACTTTTCAGCACGGTTTTGTATCTCCTTGCTGCCTGGTTTTTCTACCGTGACCAGTTCCTTTTGCTGCTGGCCGGATTGCCGATGATTGCCGGCTTCAGTCTGCAGGCCGACTGGATTTACCGTGGTAAAGGCCGTCCTGACCGGGCTGCCTTCCGTCAGATGATACAGAGTCTGGGTCAGTTGCTCCTTGTTGCATTGGTTTGGTTTCTTAAGGCCGATATGATCTGGGCACTGGGAGTATATGCCGGTATGGGGCTGCTCTCCTTTCTTTATGGAAATCTGAAATGGGGAGGATCCAGTCTGGTGAAATATGCATCACAGCTTCCGGTTCGGAAGTTTTTACACATACAATGGCCTGTTTTTGCGGGTTTTATGGCCCAGAACCTGAGTTATATCATGGCAGTTCCCCTGCTGACCCATTTTTCAGGAACAGCTGTTTCCGGCAGCTATGCCAGTCATTTTTTTCTGTTTACCAGTTTAGGAACGCTGAGTGTCATTACCATGGAAGTATTCATGGCCCGTCCTGACAAGAGTATCCGCAATTATGGATTCTGGATGTTTGTCTTCACCTTTGTCGCTTCGCTGATCATGCTGGGAGCCGGATGGTATTATCCGATCCTCTATGGAAACAAAGGATTTGTGCTCGACTGGTCGCTTTTGTGCCTGAATTTCCTGCTGCTCTGGGTACATGCCTGCCGGCTTTTCTGGATCAACCGTCTTCTTTTTCAGAAAGAATTCCGGCGCTATGGAATGTATAATTTCCTGTCTCTTCTGCTTCACCTGAGCGCCTGGCTTGTGTATTTCCTGATGGGAAATCCTGTTACACCCACCCTCGCATTGACTTTTTTATTGGGTTCGGAGCTCATCAGTGTGCTGATTATGTTATATATTCGACAAGCAAATACCGCACATGAACCCATTTCGTAAGATAGTCGCGTTTCTGGTCTTTCTGCCCAATGTGATGCCGCTGAAAATGCTGTTCAGTTCGGAGATATTTCCCTGGGCCTTGCTCTATTCCTTTCGGCGCAGCCTTTCGTTGAGCTTCGCCTATCTTATTTTTGTCGGCTATCTGGTTTTCTCGGCCATGCTGATGCTGGGCAATTTTGCCAGTGTGCTTGTGCCTGCCAGGGCCTTGTTTGCCCTTGTGAATGCCACCGTAATCTTCTTTGTGCTGATCAAAATCAAGGACGATGAGTTTCGCTTTCTTTCGATGGCCTTTGAGTGGGTGTTCTTTGCCAATATTGTATTCGGACTGGTACAATTTTTCGGGGTTTTCCCACGTTTCCTTGAGCCCTTCATGCGTATTTTCATCGACAGGTTCACGGTAGAAGCGCATGGTTTCGGGCGCGGGGTGGCCGGACTTTTTGCAGAACCCTCCTATATGAGCATGTCGATCCATTATTATTTTGCCTATTTCATGCTCAAACATAAAATCAAGCATACGAGTGTGATGGGCTATGTGGCGATCTCGGCCATCATCCTGTTCGACATCTTCATCATCCGTTCCGTTACCGGGATGATCACGATCCTTGTGTATCTGGCTGCCCTGCAAAAGCGGGATACGCTCGTAAAAGCAGTAGGTGTGGTGCTGATTGCCTCCTTCGCCATTGTCATCATCGCCCGACAGGTGACAGAGTTGCCACGTTCTGTCGATTTTGCGATCGATTTTATCAAAGAGAAGCAATACAAAGATCCCATCCCGGTCCTGCTGGACGAATCCGGTTTTCGCTTTGTAAGTGTCTGGGCATCTTATAAATACGGTTTCACCCATCCCTTTGGTTCCGGAATTGGGGGATGGGGCAATGCGAGCATCCAAGCGATGGATGATATCGGGATTCCGGCATCCATGATTGGATTTTTTGCCTCTGCCGCGGATGCCGAGTATGACGGGGTGCGACCCACCTCCTTCGCGGCCGGATTGATGCTTGAGACAGGGATCACCGGACTGCTGTTGTTTCTGGTGGCATTCTGGCCCTTTATCAAAAATAAATCATTGTATAAAGATCC
>CAYLTH010000209.1:0-4219 GCA_964386485.1 uncultured Bacteroidales bacterium
ATGATGATTTTTATTCTGATGAGCGGACTTTTTACAGCCATTGAAAATATGCCGGACTGGGCGATGATTTTCAACAAACTCAATCCGGTCGCGTATTTTATCAGGGTCATGAGAATGGTTTTGCTCAAGGGATCCGGATTCAGCGATATTTTACCCGAAATAGTCAGCCTGAGTGTGCTTATGATGATTTCCTTAAGTGTGGCTACCTGGCGATACAGGAAGACAACTTAGGGTGATTTTGGGTCGGGGTTAATAACAATCGGTTGTTGATAATACTTAATTTGTTATATATGTTTGATCCTGTTCATCTTTATATTTGCATAAAGCACGTACAGAATGATGAACAACCGGCGAATATTAAATATCGTGGTCAGGGGAGTATTCTCTGTACTTCTTTTATCCTTACTAAATGCGTGTACCGAATCACGGACGGAGGTTGTCACCAGGCCGGTAAAGCAGACGGCTCTGGATGTGATTAAAGCCCGTGGAAAGCTTATTGTTATTACGGATTACAACTCAACTTCCTATTTTCTTTACCGGGGGAGACCACTTGGTTTTAACTATGAGATTTTAAAAGCCTTTGCAGATGATCTGGGTGTGGGCTTAAGTGTCGGGATCAGTACCACCTATGATAATACCATCAGTTGTCTGAGTCACAATGGGTGTGATCTGGTAGCTTTGGATCTTTCTTCGACCAAAGAAATGAAGCTGCAATTTTATTATACCAAGCCGGTGTATTCAGCGGTACCGGTTTTGGTGCAGCGGCGTTCGGTGAACGGTGAAATCATGAGTAAGGCTGAAATGAAAAATAAAATGATCCGCAATCCGGGATTTCTGGCCGGCAAAGAAGTTGTAGTGCCTAAGGGAAGTTCGTTTATCGGATTATTGCAGAAGCATTCGGCTGAATCAGGAGATACCATTCTGATCACTGAAAACCCGGAATTAAAGACCGAACAGCTGCTTCATGATGTGGCTGCCGGAATTATTCCCTATACGGTTGCTTTCGAAAATACAGCCAGGGTGAATCAAATGTATTATCCTGTTTTGGATATAGAGACCCATTTGGGTGTAACGCAGGATATTGTCTGGGCAGTTTCGCGATCGGCGCCGGATCTCTTAAAAGAGTTTAATACATGGTTAGTCCGGTTTAAAAAGACCCGGAAATACACGGGTATTTATGAGAAATACTTTATGAGTAACCGCATTCAGCGCATACGCGGAAGTAAGATGTATTCGGTACGGCATGGACAAATATCACCCTATGATGAATATTTTAAAAAGTATTCACCTCTGATTGGATGGGATTGGCGGCTGGTGGCTTCCATATCCTATCATGAGTCGCGTTTTCATCCCGATACAGTAGCCTGGAGTGGGGCTGCAGGTATTATGCAACTCATGCCGTGGGTTATGGAGGAATACGGAATTACAGCCGAATCACCCGTTGAACTCCAAATTCGTGCCGGAGTCAAATATCTGGGTAGTATTGAAAAGCAGTTTGTTGAAATGGTTCCGGATAAGGAGGAGCGGATAAAATTTGTCCTGGCTGCCTATAATGTTGGTATTGCGCATGTTTTTGATGCCCGGCGACTGGCGAAGAAATACAATAAAAGGGATGATGTGTGGGTAAATGAAACCGATAGTTTTATTCTGAAAAAGGCCTATCCGAAGTATTATCATGATAAACTTGCATTTTATGGATATTGCCGCGGTGATCAGGCCTTTGATTTTGTAAAGGAAATCTGTGAAATGTATGAGCTATATAAAAATGTAATCCGGAATTAAATTGTTTAAGGTTCTGTTTTATCTTTAACCCGTACTAACCCTAAATAGTATGATGAATATGAAGTGGATACATTGTCTGGTTGTTTTCCTTCTGATGAGCCTGACTGCCTTTTCACAGGTGGATACTCAGCAGGAAATTACCCCGGTAAAAACCGGATCAGCTCTGGCACGCGAAAGCTTTAGTCTGGATACCTCAACAGTCATGCTTAAATTAATGGAGCAGGAAGCCATTGGTTACTATAATAAAGGCTTACAGCTTTACAAGGAAGGCGATTACCGGAATGCGCTGGATTATTTTGATAAAGCGCTTGGTATTCAACCTGAATTTACCATGGCCTGCTTCAACCGGGGTGTTATTAATATGGAACAGCAATATTATGGCATCGCTCAGGAAGACTTTAGTGTGGTTATTAATGCACAACCCAGTGCCAATGCCTACTACTACAGAGCCAGAGCTAAATATGAAAGTGGTGATGTTAACGGGGCTTTTGATGATTACAGCAATGCAATTGAACTGGATCCGACTCATTTAAATGCGCTGTATTACCGGGGTGGTGTGTTTTTTGATAATGAAGAATACGACAATGCCATCCGTGATTTAACCATTGTAATCAATTATGATCCAAACAGTGCCAGAGCCTATAACGACAGAGCGGGTGCCAAACGGATGCTCGATGATTATGAAGGAGCCCTGGCTGATTACAACAAAGCCATCAGCCTGAATAATAAAGTTGCCATTACCTATAACAACAGAGGCAGCCTGAAACGGATAATGGAAGATTATACCGGAGCTATTCAGGATTATACCCAGGCCATTAATCTCTTTCCTGAGTATTATATTGCATTCAATAACCGGGGAACGGCAAAAGCCAAAGCAGGCAATTATGAAGATGCAATTGATGATTATAATAAGTCATTAAAAATAGCGGAAAATCAGGGGTTCGAATATGCTTTTCCTTACGTAAACAGGGGTAATGCAAAATTCAAACTTCAACAGTTTAAAGAAGCTGTTGAAGATTATGATATTGCAATTGCAATTAATTCGGAATACGGTCCGGCTTATATGAACCGGGGTGCTGCCAGAGAAGCCCTTGCCGAATTTGAAGCAGCATGTGATGATTACAAAACAGCGTCTGAACTGGGAGTTCAGGGAGCAGGAAATTATGCAAAACAAATCTGTAAATGAGCCGTATGAAACAGCTTGCTACCCTCCGTATTATCATTGTTTTGCTGGCGATGTTCGCTTCAGTTACGGGTTTCTCCCAGGGAATGAATGTTGAATTTGAAAAGTCGAATTTTAAACGCGATGACTGGCCCCGACTGAAAGAGGTTGTCAGGGAAATGGAAAAAGGAGACGAATTGTTTGTTATTGACCGGCGGGCGGCCTATCTGCAGGCACTCGAATTTTTTATGCCTGCCAATAATTTCAACCCGAATAATGCATTATTAAACTACAAAATCGGAAAATGTCTGCTGTTTTCGCTTCAGAAGACGAATGCAGTATTTTACCTTGAAAAAGCCGAACGCCTCGATCCCCAGATCAACCGTGAACTGGATTATCTGATGGCTCAGGCCTACCATTTTAATCTCGATATCGAAAAAGCAATTGAAAAGTACCGCCGGTATATGAGTAAAATGAATAAATCGGAATTAAAGGAATTAGGCCCTACAATTAATAAAAAGCTCGATGAATGCCTGGTAGCCAGGGAGTTAATTGCGAAACCACAACGTGTTTTAATTGAAAATCTGGGCGATAACGTTAATACTCAGTTCCCGGAATATGCACCGGTTATCAATGCCGATGAATCGGTTTTGCTTTTTACCTCCTCCCGCGATATTACAGTTGGTGGCGGTATCGATCCTTATGATCTGTATTATTATGAAGATATCTATATGTCGCGATTAAATACTGACGGATGGATAGAAGCCTTGCACCCACAGCGACCTCTCAATACCGAGTATCACGATGCAACGGTTTGGTTATCGGCGGATGGCCAGGAATTAATCATGTACCGGGGTGATAATGGCGGAGATCTGTATGAAAGTGCAATGAAGGGAAATCAGTGGACGGAGCCGAAGCGGATGCCTTCTCCGATCAACTCGAAATACCATGAACCGAATGCGTCTTATTCGCTGGATCATAATACCCTGTTTTTTGTTTCCGATCGTCCGGGTGGTTTTGGCGGTCACGATATTTATTATTGTACAAAAACAAAAAGAGGAAACTGGAATGAACCGATAAACATTGGCAAGCCCATTAATACAGAATACGATGAAACCGGAATTTTTATACATCCTGATGGTAAATCCATGTATTTCAGTTCGCAGGGGAAAGGCAGTATGGGCGGATATGACCTGTTTAAATCAATGCTGGAAAACGGAAAATGGGGAGAACCCCAGAATCTTGGTTATCCTATCAATACAGCCGATGATGATG
>CAYLTH010000210.1:0-4167 GCA_964386485.1 uncultured Bacteroidales bacterium
CCCTGAAACCCGGGTTTAACGCCACCGAGCATCAAATCCAGCTTTTTTGTGTTCCGGGCTGACAGCCAGATCTGAAACAAGGACCAGGGATTCAGATGCCCTCTGGCCTGCTGCAAGCCTTTTGTCATGTTGGGCAACCCAATTATAAAAGCGACCACCTCTCCGGCACAAATGATGGTTTTAACAAAACGCGGGTCAATCACCGGCATATAGCGTTTGGCCATGTCCATCATTTCCTTCTCCGTAAGTGGAACAAATCCATAGATATGGGCATAAGCCTCATTCATCATCCTCAGAATCGGAATGATATAGGGTTTTAAATCCTTCTTCCGGGCAAATTCCAGGACTTTGTAAACAGGATTCGCAGCAACCCGGGTATATATCTGATGATAACTTTCGGGCAAATTTTGCCGGATATCAAATTGAAACATGAAACAATCCAATTCTTTTGAATAGCCTTTATTCTGAACATAATCAACAAGATAAGGCTCATTACAGGGAGCAGCTAGTACCGGAGAATACTCAAAACCTTCGATCATCAGTCCCTGAGGATCCTTATCTGAAAAGCCGTAGGGACCAATCATCCGGTTCATTCCTTTTTTCAGCGCCCACTTTTCGACAGCCTCCAGTAAAGAATCCGAAATAAGCTGATCTTCAAAACATTCCAGACAAAAGAAACGTGCAGTTTTTTCGGAATGCGAATCATTGTACGGATGATGGATTATGCCCATTACCCGTCCAACCGCAATCCCATCGAGCATAGCCAGGAAAAGAACCGTATCACATTGGGCAAAACATTTATTTTTCTCCGGATTGAAAAATGCCCATTCATCCAGATAAACAGGAGGAAGCCAGTTTTTGTGGTTCGCATGGATTACTGCCGGGAGATGAATAAACCTTCGCAAATCTTTTTTTGACGTCACTTCCCGAATCACTATTGACATAATCTGTTGAAATTTAGAACTTTTGGATTTTCAAAGTGTTTCTATTCCCGAAGTCTGATTTAATACAATATTAATAATAATTTAACAGAAGCCCAAACCCAAATTTTTATTAATTTTGGAACCGTTCTAAATAACATAAATATTTCTTTTACAACTACTTACACAACAATATGAACATACAATATATCGGAGAACACATCATAGCCGGGAGGATGGGGAATGTCAGCATCCTCTTCGCCTTCATTTTTGCACTGATAGCCAGTGTATTATATTTGTTATCCATACGAAATAGTTCTAACAGCGAACTGTTCCGAAAAATTGCCCGCTACAGTTTTGTGGCACATTTTGGATTTATGGTTCTGACCATGCTTTCGATGTATTACCTGATTTTTAACCATGCCTTTGAATATCAGTACGTTTACCAATACAGTTCCAGGCATTTACCTTTCCATTTTCTGATCAGCTGTTTTTGGGCCGGACAGGAAGGAAGTTTCATGATCTGGGCATTCTGGCAGGGATTTCTTGCCTTGTTTTTATTCAGATCATCCGGCGACAAGGAATCTCCGGTGATGGCCATCATGGCATTCGCCCAGACCTTTTTGTTTATGATGGTGCTGGGCTGGAAATTCGGGAATTTTGAAATTGGAAATAGTCCCTTCACTCTGATGCGGAATATGCCGGAAAATATGGGTGCAGATTTCTTCACCCGACCTGATTATGCCTCCCTCATTGCCGATGGTAACGGTTTGAATCCCCTGCTCGAAAATATCTGGATGGCTATTCATCCTCCCCTGCTTTTTTTGGGGTATGCAACCGTATTGGTTCCGTTTGCCTATGCTTTTGCCGGAATGGTTCAGAAAGACTTTTCAGGATGGCTGAAACCGGCCCTTCCCTGGGTGGCGCTGGCAGCATTTAATTTAGGCGTCGGGATTATACTCGGTGGTGCATGGGCTTACATTGATCTTACCTTTGGCGGATTCTGGGCCTGGGATCCTGTCGAAAATGCCTCCCTGGTTCCCTGGCTTCTGACTGTGGCTACCCTCCATCTGATGCTGCTGGCACGCGTTTACAAATATAACCTGCGCTGGGCATTTATTATGTCGGGCTTGTCGTATACCATGGTGGTTTATGCAAGTTATCTTACCCGCAGCGGTGTATTGAAGGATTCATCTGCACATGCATTCGGGGAGGAAGGCAAAGCCATACTATTGGTTATTTTTACCCTTTTCTTTTTAGTGTTGACACTTGGAGGACTGTTTTTCTTCAAACCACCAAAATCAGAACGCGGGAAAGAAAGCCTGAATTCGCGTGAATTCTGGATGTTTGTAGGCAGTATTATATTGATATTGAGTGCTTTCCAGATTGTTATTACCACCTCTATTCCTGTCATAAACAAATTAATCGGCACCAATCTGGCTCCGCCAAATGACAGTGTTGCCTATTACAATCGCTGGCAGCTCCCATACGGAATTCTGATTATTCTGTTGGTTGGCATGGCACATTACATGAAATATGGCAAAACAGATATGAAGTTATATCTGAAACGGATCATTCTGCCGGCTGTCATTGCCTTTGTTTCGATCGTACTGGCCATGATAATTACCCCGTTTACCAATCCGCTCCACTATGTTTTCCTGTTCTTTATTATATATGCCCTCTACACTGCTGCTGAACAATTGTTCAGTAAAAACAGGCTTATCCGGAATACAGGAGCCATTATTTCACATCTGGGTTTAGCGACCTTTATGCTGGGGATTTTACTGGCTTTCTCCCACGAAAATATTTTAACCCGCGCCAATCATCCTCAAATGATGAATGAAGGGATGTCGTCCAATCAGATATTGATGAAAGGGGAACCTTCAAATATCGGGCCTTATACAGTAGTTTATTCAAATCATGCCAACGATGGAAAGTTTTTCCGTTTTCAACTTGACTTTTACAAAAACGGAGAAACCAAAAAGGCATTCACCCTCGAGCCGGTTATCAATAAAAATTCACAGATGGGTGATGTGTATGAACCGCGGATCCGGCATCTGCTCACACGCGACATTTATACCGTCGTAAGTTATGGTGAAGCCGCACAACCCAATCATATTGAAGGCTATACAAAAGTTTCGGAGCAGGAAATCATCCCCGGACAAAGCATGGTTGCCGGCGCTTATTCGCTGGTCTTCGACAGTATTTCCAGCAATATGGCAGCCCAATCCATGGATTCTATTGCCATCACTGCCCGGATGCGGCTTATGAAGGAAGGCGAAGAAAAACACATTGCACCTGTATATATTTTAAAAGGCCGCGAAACCAATTTCATCGATGCTACTCTCGTAAAAGAGGGATTGCTTATCCGGTTTGAACGCGTTTCGGAACAGCTTCACCAGATTGTGGTCGGGGTATATCAACCCGGAAAGGAATATATCGTATTGAAAGTCATGGCTTTCCCCTGGATTATTGTCCTTTGGTCAGGCGCAGTTGTGATGTTTATCGGCTTCTTTATATCCATGCTCAATCGGGCAAAAAAAGCGGCTCAACCCGAACTTCCTGCAACAGAAGAGAATACCACTCCGGAAATCAATCCGGTGTCCTCCGAAATTGAAACAGATAATGCATAGTCATATCCGTGTAAGGATCGTATCTTTGCCGGCTAAACACATACTGTGAAAGCATCCCCTTCTGTATCGATTATTGGTGCCGGTAACGTTGGCAGTCGTCTGGCCATTGCCTTTCATCAGGCCAATATTAAAGTTGACCAGATCTGCAGCAAAACACTCCGGCACGGAAAACAACTTTCGCGTCAGGTGAATGCTGATTTTACGCAGCATATTGCTGATCTTAAAGCCGGATCAGATGTATATTTTTTGTGCATCCCCGATCAGCATTTCGCAAAATTCAGGGATGCCTGGGAATTGCAGGATTCTTTGATTGTGCATACATCCGGAACCACACCCATTGAAATACTCGACGGAATATCAAGTAGTTATGGTGTATTTTACCCACTACAGACCTTCTCCAGGGAACATAAACTCAGTTTCAGCAATATCCCGGTATGCCTCGAAGCCAATCGCCCGGAAGCCCTTGAACTATTAAAAATCCTGGCCCGGAAAATCACAGCCAATGTCAGCGTATTAACCTCAGAACAAAGACGTTGGGCCCATCTTGCAGCCGTTATTTCCAGCAATTTCTCCAACTATATGTACCAGGTTGCCGAAGATATCCTGACTAAAAA
>CAYLTH010000211.1:0-4161 GCA_964386485.1 uncultured Bacteroidales bacterium
CTACTCCACCGTCACCGATTTCGCCAGATTACGGGGTTTATCCACATCACATTTGCGCAACAGGGCAATGTGATAAGCCAGAAGCTGCAAGGGGATGGTTGCAATAATTGGATTAAGCGGTTCTTCCGTTTCCGGAATTTCAATGATATAATCTGCCATGCCGGCTATGGTTTCATCGCCTTCATTTACAATGGCAATCAAAACGCCTTTCCGGGCTTTTACTTCCTGGATATTGCTGACCACTTTCTCATACAAATCCTTATTCGTTGCAATCACAACAACAGGCATATCCTTGTCAATCAAGGCAATAGGTCCGTGCTTCATTTCAGCAGCCGGATAACCTTCGGCATGAATATAGGAGATCTCCTTTAGTTTCAATGCGCCTTCTAATGCAACAGGAAAATTATAGCCCCGACCGAGATACAGGAAATTTGTGGCAGTTGCAAAACGGACAGCAATTTCTTTGATTTTGTCATTCAACAATAAGGCTTTTGCTGCCTTATCCGGCAATTGCTGCATACTCACCAGCAATTGTTGATAACGTGATTTGGTAAGGGTTCCGCGCTTATGACCGATCATAATGGCCATCAGAGCAAGCAATGTAACCTGAGCAGTAAATGCTTTGGTAGATGCAACGCCGATTTCAGGTCCGGCATGCGTGTACGACCCGGCATGGGTAGCCCGCGCAATGGATGAGCCAACTACGTTACAGATTCCCAGAATCGTTGCGCCTTTGCTCTTTGCCAGCGCAATCGCTGCCAGTGTATCCGCTGTTTCCCCGGATTGCGAGATGGCAATCACCAGGTCGCGTTCACACAAAATCGGATTTCGATACCGGAATTCGGAAGCATATTCCACCTCCACAGGAATCCGGGCCAGATCTTCAAATAAATATTCTCCCACAAGTCCGGCATGCCATGAGGTTCCACACGCCACTATTATAATACGGTCGGCATTTACCATTTTCTGCTCATAATCCGCAATACCTCCGAGTGAAATCATCTTCTGCCGCGAATGCAGGCGCCCGCGCATGCTGTCGAGGATAGACCGGGGTTGCTCAAAAATTTCCTTGAGCATGAAATGATCATAGCCACCCTTCTCAAGCTGCTCCAGATTCATCTCCAGTTTCTCGATATACGGAGTTTTCTCCATATTCGCTATCGTGATGATTTTTAACTCCTTACCACGTTCTAATATGGCAATTTCCTCTTCACCCAGATAAACCACATTCTGGGTATATTCAACGATTGGAGTCGGATCAGAGGCTACAAAAAACTCATCTTTATTGATACCCACTACCAGCGGACTGCCCTTGCGTGCTGCAATGAGTTTATCAGGGTCTTTTTCAGAAATGACCACAATAGCGTAAGCACCAATGACTTGTGTCATGGCAATGCGGACTGCTTCTTCGAGTGATACTTTTTCGTTGATTTCGATATCCTCGATCAGATGAATCAGAACTTCAGTATCGGTATGGCTGGCAAATTTATATCCGCGGCGCATCAACTCATGGCGAAGACTGCTGTAATTTTCGATGATGCCATTATGAATAATCGCCATCAAACCTGATGGAGAAATATGCGGATGGGCATTCACTTCATTGGGTTCACCATGGGTAGCCCAGCGGGTGTGGGCAATCCCGATTGTCCCGGAAACATCTTTGTCGCTCACAAATGTTTCAAGATCAAGCACTTTACCAGGTTTCTTATATACATGTAAACCCGAATTCAATACAGCAATTCCGGCACTGTCATATCCTCTGTATTCCAGACGGTATAGACCGTTCATGAGGATAGGGTACGCCTGGCGGTTTCCAAGGTAAGCAACAATTCCACACATATTTGTTGATTATTTTTGACTGGATGAATACACAATACGCAGTTTCATAGGGCTTTGCGCTGCCCTGGGGCCACTGAGGATCAATCGGTTGGCACGTACAGCACTTCCCGAAACAATCATGGTCAACCCATCTCCCATATCTTTCTGATTAATAATATCCTGGATATAATGATTGAGCCGGAACCGGTATTCTTTGGTAGTACTGTTATAAGTTCCGCCAAAATAGGCTGATCCATCATTCTCATCATCGAGTGTGCTTAGTTTATTATCATCAGATGTCTGTAGCAAAGCAAGCTTGGCAGGGGGAGTCCAGTCGGTCGATTCATCAATATTGGTGAGGATTAACTGTGCTTCATTGATACCAACCTTGTGCGTTTTCCCCCATTCTTTCAAATACGGGAACCAGATTCTCATTTTAATACCGCTCATGCCCTGCAGGTAGTTGATCTGGTTTCCCAGCATCGTATCTTTATAAATTACCTGTTTCCTCAAACCGGGATTCGCAAACAAATACTTCTCATGATCAAAATGATTGAAGCGTTGACAGGCTTCAGTTACCAGGTAAGTATAACTCAGTGAATCCTTTTCTGCATTCTGATAATACAAAATCATTCCGCTCAGATTTGCCAACATATTGAAATACAGAATGGAACCATGATAATTCACGGGATCTGCCTTGATATACAAACCCTTCATGTATTTCACGAATTCATCATTATCAGCCAATGCGGCCTCCGGGGCATTCAAAAGTTTACGGGCAAATGAATTCCCATTAACAGCAATCGGAATACGGAGCGTAGCACTCACTTTTGCACCATCAATCACCACGCTATCAGTTGGTTTCGGGTAAAAACTCAAATGGCCTATTTCGGCAGGAAGTGTTTCTTTATGCTGGTTTGAGTAATACACAGAATCCGGATTCATATCCTCAGCAATTTCATAGACACGAACAGTCAGCGGCGTATTGGTATCACCATAATAACCGTTATATTTGAGATAAAGGATCAGTGAATCGGGTTGGGGGTTCTCTCCAAAATCAACATCTACACTTGAAAGTACAATCTGGGTATAAATTGATGCATCCGTCCTTCCAAACATAGGATCCTGCTGTGACCCAAGCAAATTCAGGGAGGTATAGGACGTTTTCAGTGAATCCTCCAGAACAGAATAGGCAAAAATGCTGACAGTATCAGAATCGACAAAAAGCTGATCCTGAGGAGGGGTCACTTCCAGTCCGATTGTACTGAATTCTTTTTCACAGGATTGAAGGATAACTAGGGAGGTCAGTATGAGGATAGACCTGGTAATCAGCCGGTATGTATTCACAATTTTCGAGTTTAATCCGTTGCCATAACTACATCAACAAGCAGCTCATCATAAAATTCGTCATAAGCATTGATGTATTCTTCCGGTGTTTTATATTCAAGTACCGGCTTATTGCTTTTCGTTGCATAGGCAATAAGTTCAGGGTTTACATCCGGGTGACCAATAATGATGCCATCCGAATAATCAATGGCTGCTTTCATCATGTTAACGTAGTTTCCTTTCTTATAGTGTTTGAGGTCATCATCCTGAAGACTTTCAAAGTTAATCTTATCAACAAGATCCTTACTGAGCGCATCCTCAAAGTCATCATTGTAGAGCGATACAACTACTTTGGCATCGGTAAACAGCGGATTGTCGCGGAAAGAACGTTTAACATACAATGGAACCACGCTCGACATCCAGCCATGACAATGAATCACATCCGGACCCCAGCCAAGTTTCTTTACAGTTTCAAGGACTCCACGAGCATAAAAAATAGCGCGTTCATCATTGTCTTTGTAGAATTTTTCAGCTTTATCCCAAAAAGTATATTTCCGCTGGAAATAATCATCATTATCAATGAAATAGATCTGCATTCTGGCCGATTGTATCGAAGCAACTTTGATAATCAGTGGATGATCCGTATCATCGATAATCAGGTTCATGCCTGACAAACGTATTACTTCATGCAGTTGATTGCGGCGTTCATTGATACAACCATAACGCGGCATAAAAGTCCGGATTTCTTTTCCTTTTTCCTGAATTCCCTGTGGCAGATGTCTGCCAATGAAACCCATGTGACTGTCTTTAAGATAAGGGTTGATTTCCTGATTAACAAAAAGCACGTTGGCCTTCTTCATAATTGACTCCTGTTTTCTAATTATCAATAAATTAACCCCAAAGATGAAGAATGTAGCAGGAAGACCTTGTTGAGTGTGAGCATAAGCAAACCTAAACCTCTTTTGGGTCTGCAAAGGTAAGGAAATTAATTGAATAATTGAAACAACCAAATGAATT
>CAYLTH010000212.1:0-4151 GCA_964386485.1 uncultured Bacteroidales bacterium
GGAATTCAATCTTTATAGTATATTTGCATAAACACAATTGTCTTTTAGCATGAAAAGAGATATTATCCAATTGTTTATCGACTGGAAACACAGAAAAAGCAGAAAGCCTTTAATCGTCCGGGGAGCTCGCCAGGTTGGCAAAACCTTTGCCATTCATGAATTTGCGAAGAATCACTTTAAAAATATAGTGACTATCAATCTGGAGGAAACTCCCCAATTAAAAAATGTTTTCAAAAGCAATAGTCCCAGTCAAATCATCCAGGAACTTTCTGTATTGAAAAAAACTGTGATTTCTCCAGGAGAAACTCTGCTTTTCATTGATGAAATACAGGCATCCCCGGAAGCAATCGTTTGTTTACGTTACTTTTATGAACAACTGCCTGAACTTCATGTCATGGCTGCAGGATCACTCCTTGATCATACCTTAAGTGAATTAAAATTATCGATGCCGGTTGGCAGAGTTGAATTCTGTTATATGTTTCCGATGAGTTTTCGCGAGTTTTTGCTGGCGTTGTCAGAGGATCAATTATTGCATTATCTGGAAGAATACTCCTTTTTGGATGATTTTAGTCAGGCTATTCATTTAAAATTATTAGAATATCTTCGGTATTATTTTTTTATTGGAGGCATGCCGGAAGCAGTTAACGTTTTTGTTGAGAACAGGCAATTTCTTGAAACAGAACGCATTCAGAGCAGTATTTTAACTTCTTTACAATATGATTTCGCAAAATATGGAACACGGGCTGAACAGAAGTATCTTATTGAGGTTTTAAATTACACAGGTCAAAATACCGGAAAAAAAATTAAGTACGTCAATATAGATCGGGAAACCCGCTCTGTTAATCTTAAGGACGCCTTCTATAAACTGGAAATGAGCAGGGTAATAACTCTGGTAAAACATACTTCCGCTGCCGGGGTGCCGCTTTCAGCATATTTGAATCCGGATATCTTTAAAGCCTATTTCCTGGATATTGGTCTGGCGAATCATCTTTGCCATATACAACTACTCGATCCGGTCAAAATACTGACGATCAATGAAGGGGCCATGGCGGAGCAGTTTGCTGCTCAGGAGTTGTTGACATTTTCAGGAAATTTTGATGATCCTGAATTATTTTACTGGACACGGGAGGCAAGAAATTCAAATGCTGAAGTTGATTTTATTTTTCAACATAAAAACCAGATTTACCCCATTGAAGTTAAGGCAGGTAAATCGGGCACGTTGAAATCACTATACGTTTACCTGTATGAAAAAAAACTGCGTACCGGTATCCGTTTTAATATCGATTTACCATCGACTGGCCATTTTAAACAAAATGTGAGGACAGGTGGTCATAGCGGGGAGATCGCGGTAAATTTAATTTCGTTACCCTTGTATATGATAAGCCAATTACCGAGACTTTTAGATCAATTGCCGAACAACGAGGCGGGCAGGTTTGATGATTTGATGATTTGATGATTCCCCTTTTCCCTTTTCCCTTTTCCCTTTTTCCTTTTTCCTTTTTCCTTTTTCCTTTACCCCTTTCAAAAGGACATGCCGTGGCATGCCCTTACAGAATTGTATTGCCCTGACAAGGGCTGAATCTGAATTACCGTGGGTGCAGCCCACTGTGGAGAAAAAAATCACCGCTCCCGCTTCCGACTTGCGCCCTGTAATCCGTATATATGGGTATAGCAAAAACTTTTTCTAATCCACAGATTTCCGCAGATGAATACACAGATTACCACAGATGAAAAACATTTCCCTCATAAAGAGATGACATACAAAATATTAGGTTGTTGTATGGAGGTACATTCAGAATTAGGGAATGGTTTCCTAGAGGCAGTATATCAGGAAGCCCTGGCCATTGTTTTCGAAGAAAAAGGGATCCCTTTCGAAAAAGAAAAAGCAATAGATATTTTGTTCAAGGGTAAAATCCTGAATAAAAAATATAATGCTGATTTTCTTTGTTTTGATGAAATTATTGTGGAATTAAAAGCATGTGAAAGTCTTAGTCCGGATCACATTTCTCAGGTTTTGAATTATTTAAAGGCAACCAGAAAGAAAATTGGCTTATTGGTAAACTTTGGTACTCCAAAATTACAATACCGACGTGTAATCCTTTAATTATCTGTGAATATCTGTGTGTTCATCTGAGCAAATCTGTGGACAAAAAAAACACCTTCCCGCTTCCGACTTGCACCCTTTAATCCGTATATATGTGTATAGCAAAAACTTTTTCTAATCCACAGATTTAAGCAGATGAGCACACAGATGAACACCGATGACGATTCCAGCAAGGTAACATTAAGCCTTACCCCCCGCTTTATCCTTCTAAAAGTAAGGAAAGACCCGAAAGACATACAGTTTTTACGAACGCTGCGCTACGCCCGTTGGGATTCAGCCGCCTATTGCTGGGTGATCAGCCATAAGCCGGAGAACCTGCAGATGATCCGGAATTATTTCGGAACGAGGTTGGTTGAAGCCACTGAAGTGGTGGAGATTAAACCCGCAAAACCGAAAAGTCAGGTTGTGGATGCAGAACCCAACAAACTCCTGGTCGTAAAGTACCACAATGGCCGGATCCGGCTGATTTTCAAATACAACAAAGACTTTGTCAAACTGATCAAGCAACAGGCGTTCTATACCTGGGACAAAGAAAATGCCTGGTGGACCTTACCTCATACGGAAACGATCCTGGAGAAGCTGACCGATTTCTGTAAAGCGGCCGGCTGGGAGTATCAATATCTCGAAGACCTGAAACACCTGACCCGCAAGCCGCGTCAGCGGCCGGAAGAAATTGAAAACTACCGGGAGATCCCGGATTCATACGCCGATAAACTCCGGGTTCTTCGCTACAGTGAGCATACGATCCGTACTTATGTGGATTGTTTTAAGGAATTCATTAACTATTTCAGTACCAAAGAGATTGATCAGATCACTCAGGAGGAAATCATGGCGTATCTGCTTTATCTGGTGGATGAACGACAGATCTCCACTTCGTATCAGAATCAGGCGATCAATGCGATTAAGTTCTATTATGAGAAGGTTTTAAAGGGACCGAGGCGGGTGTATTATATTGAGCGACCGAGAAAGGAGCGAACATTGCCAGTGGTTCTATCTGAAGAAGAAGTAAAGACACTCATCTCGTCTTTTACCAATTTAAAACACAAATGTATGATCATGCTTGCTTATTCTGCCGGTTTACGTGTGGGAGAAGTTGTAAATCTTAAAGTTAAGGATATTGATTCAAAAAGAATGTTGATCAACATTAAAGGTGGAAAGGGTAAAAAAGACCGGATCACGCTTCTTTCGAATAAGTTATTGCCATTACTGAGAGAGTATTATACAATATATAAACCAAAGGAATACCTGTTTGAAGGACAAATGGGAGGGCAATACTCCGTAAGAAGTGTGCAGGAAACCCTTAAATATCATGCTAATAAATGCGGATTCAGGAAACACATTACCGTTCATACTCTCCGGCATTCATTCGCGACCCATTTGTTGGAAAACGGAACCGACCAGCGCTATATCCAAAGTCTGCTCGGACATGAAAGTCCTAAAACCACCAACATCTATACCCATATTACAACCAAAGGCTTTGATCAACTTCGGAATCCGATGGATAATCTTGATTTGTGAAATTTTGGGTCAAATTATCAGAAAATTTGTTTGCATTTAGTAATTTCACAAAAAGAATTGTCATGGCAGATATTACATTGAAATACAGCCTACTTAAGAAGGGAGCAAAGCAGGAATTAAATGATTTTATAGATTTCCTGTTGCAAAAACAGCATTCAGGGAAAAAGAATTCTCTTTCATCCTACAAGAAAAAAATACTTGGAGTCTCAACCTGGACTAATGCTGATATGGAAGTATTTAAGACAAATCATCTGCAAAATCCTATGGATAATCGTGATTTGTAAATTTATTCTTAATTATGTTGAACGGAATGGATTTCGGTTTATATTTGTTATGATAATTTTAAAAGTCTGATTTTCAGACCAATAATAACTGAACATAAAGGGAAAATATCTACAATTCCGCGTTATCCGCGGATAACGCTACTCAAACTAGCGTTATCCGCGGATAACGCAAACTTGCGTTTGCACAAACGTTATGGGGCATTTAAACGCACTCAACATAAAGACATTTGGATTGCAAAGGACTT
>CAYLTH010000213.1:0-4124 GCA_964386485.1 uncultured Bacteroidales bacterium
GGTTTCATTGTACAGGCGCAGGAGCCTGTGTAAAGTTCGAGTGGATTTATCTCAACGGGTAAACCGTCGCGTTCCCAGTCCATAATTCCTCCGATTATACCGGCAACATTCTCAAATCCATGACTGAGCATAAATTTCACAATATCCTTGCTGTGCAGACCCACTTCATCAAAGACAATAAAATGATTGTGTTTATCGAGGATGGTATATTCCTGTTCGAATTCCTTCCAATGCAGATAAACGATGGTTTTTACTTTTATTTTTTTTCCAACAGTCTCATAATCCGGACGGAGATCGATAAATACTACATTGTTTTCAGAAAGAGCTGCAGCTTCCCCGGGCGTAATAAACCGCATCCCGTCAATTCTAAAACCATGATTATCAAATAAATTCATAATTCAGCAATTAAAAAATCCAGTTAAACAGATAACCAACAAGGAGAATTCCGGTACCCACGACCCCGATAAAGGTAAAGATTAAGGGGAGTTTCAATACTTTCCGGAGGATGACCATTTCGGGCAAGGATAAACCGATGACAGCCATCATGAAAGCAAGGGCTGTTCCTAAGGAAGCTCCTTTTTCGATGAGTACAGAAACAATGGGTACGATACCAGCTGCATTGGAGTAAAGGGGTATTCCGATTAATACAGAAAGTGGAACGGAGTACCAGGCACTTTTGCCCATCAGGGCTGCCATAAAATCTTCCGGCACATAGCCATGGGCTCCGGCACCAACCAGAATTCCCAATGCCACATAAAGCCAAACTTTACCAACTATTTCTTTCACAGCTTCATAGCCAAGTTTAATGCGGTCGCTGAATTGAGGTTTTTCTTCTTCCAGCGAATTTTGTCCTACTTTCATTTTATAAACCCAGTCTTCCACCCAGTGTTCCAGCTTCAGTTTCCCGATGACCCATCCGGCGGTAATGGCAATGAACAGACCTGTACTCACATAGATCAAAGCCACTTTCCAGCCGAACATACCATATAATAATACTACAGCGACTTCATTAATCATGGGAGCGGCAATCAAAAAGGAAAATGTAACTCCCAGAGGAACACCTGCTTCAACAAAGCCAAGAAACAAGGGAATAGCAGAGCAGGAGCAGAAAGGTGTAACGATACCCAGCAGAGCCGCCATTACATTCCCGGTGAAGGTTTTCTTTCCTTCCAGGGCTTTGCGGGTGCGCTCCGGTGTAAAATATGTTCGAACGATTCCAACAATGAAGATGATCAATGTAAGAAGGAGCATTACTTTCGGAAACTCGAAAATAAAAAACCAGAGCGCTTCCGCAAAATGACTTCCTTTGGTGAGTCCCAGTGCATCAAAAACCAGCCAGTTGGCAAAAGGTTGAAGCATGTAATAAAGCCCGTACCAGAAGGGCAGGAGAAACACAGGTAACAGGATTCTTCCGGTATTCGTTTTCAGGAAGGTGAACATGGTTTAGGCTCTGAAATAGTAAATGTACACGTAATAGAAACCAATCAGGATAAAAACAACGGCAATGACCCGCCGGAACCAGATTTCAAATAGTTTCACCTTGTTGTAGAATCCTCCCAGACTGGAAATGCTGAAGGCCAGCAGATACGCCACAATGATGACCGGAAGTCCGGTTGCAATGGCAAAGATGAGGGGCAGAAAAAGTCCGGATGGACTGGAAATAGTCAATGGAATGAGCATGCCGAAATAAAGAACGCCACTGTAGGGGCAAAATGCCAGCGCAAAAACAATTCCGAGTACCAGGGCACTCCACCCGGTGTTTTTCCGGTCCGGGTTTTCCATTCTACTGGTCAGGTTGCGAAGTCCGGGGAATTTAATTTTGATCAGATCCAGCATCAGAATACCAACGATAATCAACAGAAATCCCAGAAATTTCTCTCCATTCGACTGAAAAAACCGGGCTATATGGAATTTACTCGCCCCGAAATACAGAATAACTCCGATGGAGCTGTAGCTGATGGCCCGTCCCAGTGTGTACCAGAGGCCATTGTAAAAAATACGCCTGCGGTTCTCGATATCTTTACTGATGAATCCGATGGCAGTAATGTTCGTGGCCAGCGGACAAGGACTGATGGCGGTCATGATACCCAGAATTAAGGCCGTCAGAAACGGTATATTCGTGGCATCCAGGATGTTTTGCAGAAATTCCATGCCTTTGTGAATTTTAAATTCTTAAAGACAATGTTTTTGCAGGAGTTCTTTTAACTCGGTATTGGAGGGGATACGTCCACTCAAAACAACTTTTTCATCGATCACCAGACCGGGAGTCCGCATGATACCATAGGCCATAATTTGGGTGATGTCTTCCACTTTCTCAACATCTGCCTGGATATTTAACTCAGCCAGGGCATTGATAGTCGATTTTTCCAAGGTTTTGCAATTTGCACATCCGGTACCTAATACTTTGATTTTCATTGTTTAATGATTTTAATGGGAATTTAAATTCCAGTATATAACGCGCTATTCATTTTTGTATTTCGCAAAATTACGAAATGAATTCATTATAAAGCGAATTAATCAAAAAATTCTTTAAACAGTTCCCGGGCGATTTCCCAATTTTCGCGGTGGATACAATACTTAATAAAGGGAGGATTGATTTCGCCCTGGATAAGTCCGGCGAGTTTGAGTTCCTTTAGATGCTGGGAAAGTGTAGAGCGGGCAATGGGAATGTCATCCACCATTTCCCCGCTGGTACAGCAGCCATTCATTAACGAAAGCCGCTGCAGGATAAAAATACGGGCAGGGTGACTCATGGCTTTGGTGAATTTGGCCATAAGTATATGTTTGTCAGTGTAGTGTGTTTCTTTTGTCTTTTTCAATGATCAGGATTTGTTCTGCAAATATCCGGAATTATTTGATGACTGTTAGTTTGGCATGATAAATCTTTCCAACTGTTTCTGCCCTGCAAATATAACTACCGGGAGCAATTCCGGATACATCGAATTCGAATTTGTTCAACCCTTGTTGTCCCATGATTTCCGTTGTCAGCATTAATTTTCCGGTGATATCAATAAATGAGATGTTCAATAATTCCGGTTTTGTCAGATTGATTTGAACCTGACATGTTGTTTTACAGGGAGTTGGGGTGATTCGGAACTGAGGATCATATAAAATTAATTCATCTTCACCAATTACCTGAATCATGGATGTAAGGGTGTCATTATTTCGATTTTGTTCGTCCGGCATGTCGGTAAATACCTTAAATACAAAGTTCGAACCGGGAATATGCAATGTTTGTGCAAACTCAAATGCCATCGATTGCCCATGGATAAGTGAATTTACAAAAAGTTCTTCTGCCTGAATTATTCCATTAATGCTGTATTTAACGGGTATTTCATGCAAGGTATCGGCTCCATAATTTTTTACAAAAATCTGCACGTGAAGGCTGTCACCCGCCTGACAAATCCAGAATGGCTGCTGAATTCCGCCGATGCCGGCATCAACTGTGGGAAGTTCTGAGGTAACCTGAAAATCATCTATAGCCCAGCCGTCCCATTCCGTGTTTTCAACCAAGCATAAAAACGAAAACCGGAATCGGGTTGGCTCGGCAATATCCATGAGAATATTTATTTCATATTCTGATTCCATCCAACCGTTTAATCCCATAGAGCCATTCCACCCGGAATTCGGTGTGTTATACCAATTTGTTCCATTGGGATCACCCATCACGCCCAATCGTTTCCATCCATTTACTGACAGGTATTCTACAATACCTCCGTCTAAAGCACCGATATGTACCCGATGTTTGAATTTGAGGGAGTCCAGATGATTTAATCCAATGATAAAGGGTGAATACAAATATTCACGTTGTCCGGTATAGCTATACAGGGTATCGAGATCGGTTTTCCAGCAATACGGTGCAGAGTAGGCACTGTCAATAATCGTTGAGGAAGGAGTACCAAGCTCCCAAAGTGTTCCGGGCGTATACCAGTCGCACTGTGTCAGACTGTCGAATGATGTGTAATATGGTGCCACATACGCAGGTATACCACGCAGTATTGTGGCTGTAGTATCATTGGACTGATCACAATCACCGGGTAAACTTGTCCACACAGCGAACGATGATTCACAGGAAGAAACCTGACATGGTGTTGCAAATGTGTACAGTAGAGTTTGCTCAGGAA
>CAYLTH010000214.1:0-4109 GCA_964386485.1 uncultured Bacteroidales bacterium
TGCAAAGCCTGCACAAACACACCTGGACTGTTGAAAACGGTGAAATAAACAATGCATACAACAATTTATCCTCAGGTATTGCCCAGGCAAACCTTTTTATTCAAGCTCTCCAAGGTTCAGGCCTTACAGGGACGGATGTTGATATAATTGAAGCAGAAGCAAGGTTTGTACGTGCATTCCATTATTACAACATGATCGATATGTTCGGAAATATACCTATTATAACCGATGTGGTTGATCCGTCAAATCCTCCTGCAAACAATACACGCGCCGAGGTATTTACTTTCCTGGAAACCGAGCTGAAAGAAATCGCTGCCATTTTACCGGCAACCAGCGATGTCGGCAGGGTAAATGTAAATGCAGCAAATTTCCTGTTGGCCAAATTGTATATTAATGCCAAGGTTTTTACAGGCACAGCACAATGGGATAAATCCATTGAATATTGCAATAAAATTATTGATGCAGGCGTATATCACCTTGCTGATGATTATAAATCAATATTTAATTATGATAACGACAACAGCCCTGAAAACATTTATGCTTTCCGCGATAATGCTACAACAAGTACATGGGGCTCGGGGTATTACATCCATTTTTTCACCTTGCATTACAACCAGGGTCCTCAGTTTGGATTAACAAGCGGCGGATGGAATGGCTTTTCAACAACCAAAAGCTTCTACGAGAAGTTTACACCCACTGATAAGCGTAACTATATTTTCCTGGTTGGACAACAATTAGGACCTAATGGTGAAAAATTGTATTGCCGTGATGGAGTTACACCACTTATTTTTACCCCTGAATATACCACAGCTGAAGGAATTGATAATGCCGCTGAAACGGATGGTGCCAGAGTTTTAAAATATATTCCCGGTGGAACAGGTCCTCTTTATTTCCTGAATAACGATTTCGCCATATTCCGCTATGCTGATGTTGTATTGATGAAAGCAGAAGCGATTCTGAATGGTGCTGCTGATCCTAAAGGCGCAACAGCTTTAGGCCTTATCAATTCGGTTAGAGCGCGTGCTTTCGATGCCGGCGATCCACTCAGGGCATTGACATCGGTCGATCTGAATATCCTTCTCGATGAGCGCGGTCGTGAATTTACATGGGAACTTCTTCGCAGGAATGACCTTATCCGTTTCGGTAAATTCACCGCAGCATGGGACATGAAAGGCGTATCCGAACCATTCAGGGCATTGTTTCCAATCCCAAGTCAACAGATTGGAGCCAATAAAAACCTGAAACAGAATGAGGGATACAACTAACAGAACGTTAATAATAGAAAGCCTTTAATAATTGGTCTGGTTTGGTTTGATTTGATTGTCAGAGGGGTAAGGCTCATAATTCCTGTCATTGAGGTTGGGAATTTGAGCCGCCCCTTTTTTCAAACATGTAAGCTCTTTAATCACGCTGTTTTAAGTCAGATAAAGGAAGTTGAATTTAACAGATTCAATACTCTTTTTTACAACCTGCCAAACTTGGTTCAAGTGTCATAGAGGATTCTGTTAACTGAACGGGAAAATTCTGGTAATGCCAATTTCAATCACTTACAGGTAATAATTTAAATATGGGAGATTTTTAAAACCCATATTATATTGATCACCACATGTCCTGATTTATCGGGATGTAAAAACAACCTATCATTTTAAATTATTAATTCTCCTACAACAGATCATGAAAGGCGATATTATAGTACTGGAAGAACATCACAAAAAAGCAGCTTATACAATTGTATCACAGATAGTTGAACGAATAAAGAACAAATCGACACGCTATACGATTTCAGTTGCGGGCGAATCGGGAAGCGGAAAATCAGAAACTGCAATGGCAATAGCAGATGAACTGGAGAAATACGGTGTAAAATCTGTTGTACTCGCCCAGGATGACTATTTTCATTTGCCGCCAAAGTCGAATGATTTAAAAAGAAAAGAAGACCCTGAATGGCTTGGGCCACATGCTGAAATTAAGTTTAACATACTGGAAAATAACCTCAGGGATGCCCTGAACTGGAAAGATGAAATAACCAAGCCTTTAATCGACTACAACGAAAATTCCGTTGAAGAAACCACGATCAGTTTAATCGGGGTTAAAGTAGTTATTGCCGAAGGAACTTATACGTCGCTGCTTAAAAACCTGGATACCAGGATCTTTATTGCCCGAAACCGCTTGGATACCCTGGAGCATCGCACAAAAAGAAACCGTGGAAATGAAATTAAGGATTTATTTACCGAACAGATTTTAATTACTGAGCACAAGATTATTGCAGGGCACCGGCAACTGGCAGATTTTGTGATTACAAAAGAATACGACGTAATAATACCAGAATAAAAAATTGAATAATGTCCGTTAAAAACCAGGTTCAACTAATTACCTATCCCGATTCCCTGGGGGGTGATTTGAAAACACTCAACAGCGTTCTCTTAAAATACTTTCCGGGTATTTTCAGAGGTGGAATTCACATTTTGCCACCCTTTCCATCATCGGGCGACAGAGGTTTTGCGCCCTTAACTTACCTGGAAATTGAACCTGAATTTGGCACATGGGACGATATTAAGACCATCAGCGGGAACTTTGATGTAATGCTCGATTTGATGGTGAATCATATTTCGAGGCAATCGGCATGGTTTCAGGATTATTTGAAAAAAGGAAGTGAATCGGAGTTTGCGGATTTGTTTATCACTCTTGATAAAATATGGCCGGATGGAAAACCGGTGGAAGCAGATATTGCCAAAATGTTCCGACGCCGGACTATACCCTATTCTACTTTTAGCATTGAAAATAGCGGTGAAACGGAAAACATCTGGACTACTTTTGGCAAACAGGATCCTTCAGAGCAAATTGATCTGGATACAAATTCAAATCTTGCCCGTCGGCTGTTAAAGGAATTTCTTGTTAATTTCAGCAAACAAAATGTTAAGTTTGTCAGGCTTGATGCCGTCGGATATATCATGAAAAAACCGGGAACCAGCTGCTTTTTTATCGAACCTGAAATTTATCAGTTCCTGGAATGGATTTCAGATATTGCCAATCCGCTTGGAATTGAACTACTTCCCGAAGTTCATGCTAATTTTATCACCCAGTTTAAACTTGCACAACGCGGATATTGGATTTACGATTTCATATTGCCGTACACCATTCTGGACACATTAATTAACGGTACAAGTTCGAAATTGTGCGAATACCTGAAAGTGAGGCCTCACAAGCAGTTTACCATGCTCGATTGCCACGATGGAGTTCCCGTCAAACCGGATATGGATGGATTGATTAATACCGAAAAAGCCAGAAAATTAATCGATATTTGCATGGAGCGCGGAGCCAACTTAAGCCTTGTTTTTTCTGATAAGCACAAAGCGGATGATGGATTTGACGTTCACCAGATCAGAGGTTCCTACTATTCGCTGCTTGATTGCAATGACGACGCTTACATGGCCGCAAGGGCGATCCAGTTTTTTGCTCCCGGGATTCCGCAGGTTTATTATGTAGGATTACTGGCCGGAGAAAATGATGTTGAAAATGTCACTCTCACCGGTGAAGGCCGCGAAATTAACCGCCAGAATTTCAGTGTTGCCGAAATTGAAAAAGCAGTACAAAAACCGGTTGTTCAACGCCTTTTGAAACTTATCAGGTTCCGTAACGAATTTCCGGCATTTAACGGCGAATTCAGCGTACATGATTCACCTGATACCGAAATTCACCTGTCCTGGGAAATGGATGAAAAGAGTTGTTCTTTGCACATCGATCTGGCTACTTTTTCTTCTGAAATCAGGTTTCAGGACGATGCTGGTAAAACTGAAAATTATATACTCTAAGCCTGGATAATCCGATTCATCTCTGTATGGCAAAAAACAAACTCATCTATTTATTGCTCGCTTCTTTTTTAGCTTTGATCACTTCCTGCATCAAAGACAAAGAAAATACCATCCGTTTTTCGAGCTGGCAATCAAATCCTTCGGAGAAAAGGCTGACCGATTCGCTGCTGCATTGTTTTACCGAAAAGTATCCGGAAACCAAGGTGAAGTTCGAACTTATTCCAGGTAATTATTCCGAGAAAATACAGCTGATGCTGGGCACACATTCGGCGCCCCAGATTTTTTATATCAAAGACTGGC
>CAYLTH010000215.1:0-4055 GCA_964386485.1 uncultured Bacteroidales bacterium
CTGAGTTATGCGAAGAAATATGAGCCCGGGCTTGTAATTGACCTGGCTACACTAACCGGTTCGGCCGCTGTGGCAATCGGAAAGCAGGGTATGGTGGGGATGCAGCAAGGTGCCGATGCCGAACTCCGCGAGTTGTGCGCAATCGGGGATCAGGTCCATGAACGGATTGCCGTATTTCCTTTCTGGGATGAATATGATGAGATGATCAAATCAGAGGTGGCAGACCTTAAAAATATTGGTGGCCGGGAAGCCGGCGCCATTACAGCCGGTAAGTTTCTGGCGCATTTTACAGATTACCCCTACATTCATCTGGATATTGCCGGACCGGCATTCCTGGATAAAAAAGATGCCTACAGACCTTCAGGCGGAACCGGAACGGGTGTCCGTTTGTTATTTGAATACTTCAGGCAGATGTGCCGTTAATTTTATAAACAGATATTGATATGAGTGAGCAAGTAGAAAAAGATCAGGAGAAGAAACCTATTTTAGGTATTTCACACGGCGATATTAACGGGATCAGTTATGAGATTATTATAAAAACCCTTCAGGATCAGCGTATTCTGGAGATCTTTACCCCCGTTGTTTATGGAACAGCCAAAGTGGCTTCCTACCACCGCAAAACACTGAATGTGAATGATTTCAGTTTTAATATCGTCAAACGCATTGATCAGATTAACCCCCGAAAAGCCAATCTGATCAGTTTGCATGATCAGGAAGTGAAAATCGATTTGGGGAAATCGACAGATGTAGCGGGTGAACTCTCGCTGATGTCGCTCGAAGCGGCCACAGAGGATCTGATGCAGGGCCGGATTGATGCGCTGGTTACAGCTCCTATCAACAAAAAGAACATACAGTCGCCGGGTTTCCATTTCCCGGGACACACCGAATACCTGGCAGCTAAATTCAATGTTAAGGATCACCTGATGTTCATGGTAGGTCCGCACATGCGCATCGGAATTGTAACCGGTCACATGCCGCTGAAAGATGTAGCCGCTGCCATTACCGTTGACGCGATTCTGCACAAACTCCGGGTCATGACGCAGAGTCTGTTCCTGGATTTTGGTATCCGGAAACCACGTATCGCCGTTTTGGGTCTGAATCCACATGCCGGTGATGACGGGCTGATCGGCAAAGAAGAACAGGAAGTGATTATACCGGCTATTGAAAAAGCGCGCAAAGAGGATATGCTGGTTTTTGGTCCGTTTCCGGCCGACGGATTTTTCGGCTTCAACGAATTCAGCAAATATGACGCTGTTCTCGGCATGTACCATGATCAGGGACTCATTCCGTTCAAGAGCCTGTCGTATGGCGAAGGCGTGAACTTTACCGCCGGACTGCCCTTTATCCGGACTTCCCCGGCACATGGTACCGCCTATGAACTGGCCGGAAAAGATGTGGCCAGCATAGATTCATTTAAAGCTGCGTGTTATCTGGCCTGTGATATCGTTAAAACACGGAAAATGAATAAGGATCTGATGTCGAATGCACTGCAAAGTCAGCGCAAAGAGGATAAAGAGACTTCATAATCCTGATTTTCTATTTCAAAAACAAAACCATTGAATACGTATAGGATTTCCGATATTGTAAAGATTACCAAAGGGAGTTTGTCGGATTCATCCCATCATGATCCGGAGATCCGGGAGCTGCTGACCGACAGCCGCCAGCTCCGCAATCCGGATTTCACCCTTTTCTTTGCCCTGAAAACCAGGCGCAACAACGGTCACCTTTATATTGAGGAGCTGTATACGAAGGGTGTCAGGTCTTTTGTTGTGGAAGAATTTCCGGAAAATGCCGGAGAATTTCATGATGCTGTTTTTATAAATGTAGCCGACAGCCTGAATGCCTTGCAGCAACTCGCGGCAGCACACCGGAAAAAGTTCAGCCTGCCTGTTATCGGTATTACAGGAAGCAATGGCAAGACCATCGTCAAGGAATGGCTGGCTCAGATCCTCTCCGATGAAAAGCACATTGTACGCAGCCCGAAAAGTTACAATTCTCAGATTGGTGTTCCCTTGTCGGTATGGCAAATTGCCGATACCGATGAAATCGGAATTTTCGAAGCCGGGGTGAGTGAAATGGAGGAAATGGATCGTTTGCAGACGATTATTCAGCCCACGATCGGAATATTTACGAATATCGGATCGGCTCATGATGAGAATTTTATCAACCGGAATCAAAAAGTTTCGGAGAAGCTGAAGTTATTCCGTAAGGTGGAGGTATTGATCTATTGCAATGATTATGTGGATATTACCGGAAGAATTTTGCAGACAGAGGCCTTTCGCGATATTAAAACTTTTAGCTGGGGCAAGCGGAAAGAAGCCGATCTGCGGATACTCGAAATCATAAAGCAGAATCGCTCTTCCGAAATTAAGGCCATGTATCAGGGACAGGAGATCTCGATCAACATCCCCTTTATTGATGATGCATCGGTTGAAAATTGCATCCATTGCTGGGTGTGTCTTTTATACCTGGGATATCCAACCAGTTGGGTAAACAGCCACATGGAACACCTGCAGCCCGTTGCCATGCGCCTGGAGCTGAAAGAAGGGATCAACAGTTGCTCCGTTATCAACGACAGCTATAGTTCCGACATCAATTCCCTGTCGATTGCCCTGGATTTTCTGGTACAACAGAAGCAGCACCGCCGCCGGACCGTTATTTTATCGGATGTTTTGCAAAGCGGTCGCAACGAAAATACACTGTATGGCACGATTGCCGATCTCCTGCATGCACGGGGAGTGAATCAATTGATCGGGATTGGTCCGGCCATAACCCGTCAGGCGGCGAAATTCAGGATGGAGAAATCCTTCTTTAAGGATACCGATGATTTTCTGAAGAAATTTCCCTTCAGTTCTTTCAACAACGAAACCATTCTGATAAAGGGTGCCCGTGTTTACGGATTCGAACAAATCAGCAGGATATTGCAGCAGAAGGCGCATGAAACCGTGCTCGAAATCGATCTGAATCACCTGCTCCATAATCTGAATCTGATCCGGTCGGTATTGCATCCGGGTGTCAAAACCATGGTCATGGTCAAGGCATTCAGCTATGGCAGCGGAAGTTATGAAATAGCCAACCTGTTGCAGTTTCACCATGTCGATTATCTGGCGGTGGCCTATGCCGATGAGGGTGTCGAACTGCGGAAAGCCGGAATCAGCATGCCCATTATGGTGATGAACCCCGATGAGGAGAGCGTGGATGCGCTTTCCAAGTATCAGTTGGAGCCGGAAGTCTACAGCTTCCGGGTTTTGCGCATGATAGCCCAGAACCGTAAAGAACTTGCCAATAAGGAAGACGGACAGATGAGTATCCATCTGAAAGTCGAAACCGGAATGAACCGACTGGGTTTCAACCGGAACGACTTGCCCGGATTGATGGAAGAACTCGTTGAAATGAAAGGCATCCGGGTTGCATCGGTCTTTTCGCACCTGGCTGCCAGTCAGGATCCGCAACACGACGAATTCACCCAAAATCAGATTCAGCAGTTGCAGGAAATGGCGGGTGAACTCGAATCGGGACTGGGATATTCTGTGATGAAGCACATCCTCAATTCGGCGGGGATACAACGTTTCCCCGAGGCGCAGTTCGACATGGTGCGCATGGGCATCAGTCTCTACGGAATCCAGGGAAATCCGGATCCAATGCGCCGTAACCTCGATTTGTTGCCGGTAAGCAAATTGCGTACTGCCATTTCGCAGATCAAGACGGTAAAAGCGGGGGAGAGCATCGGTTATAACCGCGCCTTTGTTGCCGGTCAGGATATGACCATCGCTGTAATTCCCATTGGCTATGCCGACGGACTAAGCCGGATCCTCGGAAATGGCCGAGGACATGTAATGATCAAGGATCAGTTGTGTAGTATCCTGGGTGATGTATGCATGGATATGTGCATGGTGGATGTAAGCAGTATGGATGTGCATGAGGAGGATGATGTCATCATTTTCGGTCCCGAAAGGCCCATCACGCAGCTTGCCGAAGAAATGCAGACGATTCCCTACGAGGTTCTGACGGGGATAAGTAGAAGGGTGAAGCGGGTGTATTATCAGGAGTGACGC
>CAYLTH010000216.1:0-4006 GCA_964386485.1 uncultured Bacteroidales bacterium
GCCGATGCCCGTGCATTTCTGCATGATTATTTCGTGGAAAATGATACGGTGAATGTGGCCCTGTATTTTAACTACCTCAATTCGGAACTCGAATCAGAAGAGTATCTGGCGCTGTATCCCGAAGAAAAATGGTTTCTGTGGATGTATCTCCATCAGTATGATTCGGTATTCAATAGCATCCTGAAACACGAAAACCGCAACCTGAACAAGATTACCCCACAGGCCGATATGCTCTATGATAAACTGCTCGAGAAAACAGCCGCCCGAAAAGCTGAGATCCTGCGTGAATCCGGCCGATATACCGGACTCAATGCTGCCGGTCACGATTTCCTGCCCCTGCTGCTCGACTACTGCTTCCTGGGCTCCACCTTCGAAACCCGGAACCAGCAACAATTGAACGCCGACGCAGAAGTCTATCTGAAAAATTTCCCGCAATCCGCCTACCGCAGCTTCACCCGGAAGTATGTGCAATTTGTGCTGAAACTGAAACCCTGGTCGTTCGGAGTCAATGCCGGACTCACCTTCAACTATACCGATGGCAAACTCCACAATACCTTCAGCCACCAGGGTGGTTTTAATTTCGGGGTCGATCTGGCCTACCATAAAGTTACCGGATTTGTCCGCCTCAATCTGGCCTGGGGACAAACCCGTGATTCGGTCGAATTTTCCGACTTCCTCTGGAAACGCCACAAACTGGTCAATTCGCTCATGGCCGAATTCGCGCTCTCCTATCCCATTACGTTTAAACAGGGTCACCGCCTGATGCCCTTTGCCGGCATCGGTTCCATCAGCCTGAGTCCGCGAAACCCCAATAAAACCGACGAAAACCCGGATGCCGCCAATCCCTATTCCCTGGATGCATTCTGCTGGGTTGGCGGACTCAACTTCGATTACCGCCTCGGTGAACCGGATCTGAGTCAGACCGACGACGGAAACTATCAGCGTACCAGCGGCTTTATCCGCTTCCGGTATGCCCTCTATGCCACACAGTTCAGCAAAAGCAAAAAGGAGTACAATGGCTTTGTGCATACCTTCAGCATCGGTTTGTACGGATTTATTGAACGACTGAATTATGTTTTACAGAACTAAATTAGATCGGTAAAATCATGGCATTCACCGATTCTTTTTGTAGCCAATTATCCCCCCGGATACCTTTACCCCAAAATACTTATCCTATGAACAGGTTTTATGCAGGCATCTTATTGCCCCTCGTACTCTTAGTCAGTACCCACAGTGAACAGGCTATGGCCGGACCCGGCGACATCAGCGGGTACAAACTTCTTGAAAAACGCTTTGTCAAAGAACTCAATGCCGATTGCTACTACTTCGAACACATCAAAAGTGGTGCACGGGTGTTTAAAATTGCCGCTGCCGATGCCAACAAGACCTTTGGTGTGGGTTTCCAGACCGTCTGCGAAGCCGATAACGGCGTGATGCATATTCTCGAACACTCGGTTCTCAACGGATCAAAGAAATTCCCGGTCAGAAGTCCCTTCGAAATCCTGTCGAAAGGCTCGCTCAATACCTTTATGAATGCCTTCACCGGAAAAGATATTACCTATTATCCGGCCTCCAGCATGAATGAAAAAGATTATTTCAACCTCATGGATGTCTACATGGATGCGGTTTTCAACCCGACCTTCATGAACGACCCGCGGGTACTGGATCAGGAAGGCTGGCATCTCGAACTCAAAGACAAAGACAGTCCCCTTATTTATAAAGGTGTAGTTTACAATGAAATGAAAGGTGCCTTCTCCAGTGCCGAACGCGAACTGCGTTTCCAGGTATTTAAGAACATCTTCCCCGATAACAGCTATGGGAAAGAATCGGGCGGATATCCGGCTGCCATTCCCACCCTCACCCACGAATTCTTCAAAAACTACTATCAGCGCTATTATCATCCCGAAAATGCCTATATCTATTTTTACGGAGATGCTGATATGAAAAAGGAACTCGAATTCCTGGATAAAGAATATCTCAGCGGCTATAACCGCATCAACTGGCGGGCTAAAATTGAAGATCATGCTCCATTTGCTGCCCGCAAGGATAAGAGCGGATATTACAGTGTAATGGAAGGAGCGCCCACGGCCAATCAGACCTTTCTTACCATGAACGCTATCTGTGGCAATTCGTCGGACCAGACGCTGAGCTGGGCACTCGATGTGATCAGTGAAGTGCTGGTGAATCAGGAAAGTGCGCCCATCCGCCTCGCCCTCGAGAAAGCCGGTATCGGTTCGGATGTATATTCCAATGTGACCGGATTAAAACAAAATCTGTTTCAGCTCGTGGTGAAGAAAGCCGAACCCGCCCAGAAAGCCGAATTCCTGCGGATTGTGGAGGAAGAGTTCCGGAAAGCCGCCAAAACCGGACTCGATCCCGAAGAAGTACAGGGTGTGATCAACCGCTGGGAGTTTCAGCTCAGCGAAGGCGCCGATGCCAACAAAGGCATGACCTGCTGGAATCAGCTGCAGTCGCAATGGTTTTACACCGGAGATCCCTTTACCGGACTCGAATACAGCAAAGCCATCAGCGACCTGAAAAAAGCCATCAGCGAAAAATATCTGGAGAAAACCATCGAAAAATACCTGCTGAACAACCCATACAGCCTGGTATTCACGCTTGAACCCAAGCCCGGACTCGATAAAGAGCGCACCGCCGCTGAAGAAGCCGAACTGGCCGCGAAGAAAGCCGCGATGAGTCCGGATGCGATTGATGCCCTTGTGAAGAAAACCGCCGAACTCATTGCCTATCAGCAGGAAGAAGACAGTCCGGAAGCGCTGAAGACCATCCCCATGCTGAAACTCAGCGATATCGGCACCAAAGCGCCCTTTTATACCGCCGAATCCCTCAAAATCGGGAATACACCCGTTTTGCACTATACCGAATTTACGAATAACATTCTGTACATGACCCTGCACTTCGATGTGCGCGCGGTGCCTCAGGATAAAATCCCGTATATCGCCCTGCTTTCAAATGTGCTTGGCTCGCTGGATACGAAGAAACACAGCTATTCGGAGCTCAACAAACTGCTCAATATCCATACAGGAGGCTTTTATACCTCGACCCGCAATTACCTCGAACGTCAGGAAGATGCCGGTTTTCTGCCCAAATTCGGGGTGACTGCCAAAGCCAAAAACGAAAAAGTGGATAAAATGCTGGAGCTCACCCGCGAGATCCTGCTCGAGAGCAACTACAGCGATACGGCCCGTCTGCACTCCATTCTCACCCGCCATGTATCCGGACTCGAAAGTTCGATGAAGAACAACGGTCTGCAGGTGGCACAGAACCGCCTTCCCTCCTACTATTCCCGTTTCGGGGTCTATCAGGAATATACATCCGGACTCGAATATTACTGGTTTGTTTCGGCTATTCTGAAGGATTTCGGTACCAAAGGACCGGAGATGGCGAAAGAACTCGAAAAAACAGCCGCGCTGATCTTCAGTCAGGGAAATCTGATTGCCGGACTGAGCTGCAGCAAAGAAGATCTGAGTAAAAACACCGCCCTTTTAACCGGCTTTTTCAAGACCATTCCGGATACCAAAACCGCGCAGCAGACCTGGAATCTGAAACCCGAGATGAAGAACGAAGGAATTATGACCGCCTCCAAAGTGCAGTATGTGCTCGAAGGCTATAATTTCAAGTCACTGGGCTACAAATGGAACGGCAATATGCGCCTGTTGAACAAGATTATCTCCTCCGACTGGCTTACGAATCAGGTACGTGTTATTGGCGGTGCTTATGGCGGATTTGCCAGCATACAGCCGTCGGGTAACTTCATGTTTATGTCGTACCGCGATCCCAATCTGAAAGAAACCCTCGACAATTATGCCGGAACGGTAGAATATCTCGAGAAATTCAGTCCCGATGAGCCCACCTTTACCCGCTTCATCATTGGCACCATTGCCGGGATGGATCGTCCGATGACCGTGGTTCAGAAAGGAGAACAGGCGTTTTCGAATTACTTCACCAAACGCACCGCTGCCGAAGCCCAGGAAGAACGCGATGC
>CAYLTH010000217.1:0-2649 GCA_964386485.1 uncultured Bacteroidales bacterium
GAACCAGCCGGATGATCAGATGCAGGATAATAGAAAAGACTGCCGTAGCGGGTATGGGAATCAGCAGAATAAGTTATATAAACAGATCCGTTTTTACTGGCACCTTTGGTGACGATCACATTGGTGCAGCCGTAAGAATGGAAAGTTGATAGTTGATAGTTGAGAATTAAAAGAAGGAATAACAGTTTTTTCATAAGTCCGGGATTTAGCCGGTAAAAATAGGAATTCTAACCGAATCCCGGACTCATGAAAATGACTGTGTTTATGACTGTGCTTTCTTCTTTTCAGCCAGTTTCTTTAAAACATCATCCTGAACATTTTTCGGACAGGGGAGATAGCGGTAGAAATCCATCGAATAATTGGCACGTCCGCTCGAGAGGTTACGCAGAGAAGTGGCATAGCCGAACATTTCGCTCAGCGGTACAAAACCAACTACTTTCTGGCTTCCTTTGCGATGACGGCGCATCGATTCGATACGGCCACGACGACGGTTGAGGTTTCCTACGATTTCGCCGATATAATCATCCGGAGTGTTTACTTCGATTTTCATAACCGGTTCGAGAAGGATAGGATTGGCTTTGTTGAAAGCATGTTTGAAGCAGATGGATCCGCAAATCTGGAAAGCAAAATCGGATGAATCCACCGGATGGTATTTTCCATCGAGCAATACAACCTTAACATCCACAACAGGGAATCCGGCGAGAATACCTTTTTCCAGTGTTTTTTTAATCCCCTTATCAACGGAAGGAACATATTCGATAGGAATATTACCGCCTTTAATCCGATCGATAAATTCGTAACCGTTTCCTTCGTTGGGTTCGATACGCATATAGGTTTCGGCAAACTGACCTTTACCACCACTTTGTTTGGCGTGACGATAATTGTAATCGGCTTCTGTTGTAATGGTTTCGCGGTAAGCAACAGCAGGTTCACCTACTTCCACTTCCATGGCAAATTCATGTTTCAGTCGATCGACCATAATTTCGAGGTGAAGTTCACCCATACCTGAAATAATGGTTTCTTCGGTTTCTTCATCCAAACGAGCACCAAAGGATGGATCTTCGTTGGCAAGTTTGTGAAGGGCTTCACCGAGTTTTTCCTGATCTTTACGAGATTTCGGATTGATTTTTAACTCGATAACTGATGGTGGTACGTGAATGGTTTCCAACAATACAGGATGATCAACATCACAGAGTGTATCACCCGTTTTGGTGAATTTCATTCCGATTAAGGCAACAATATCGCCAGGACCGGCAGTGGTAACTTCTTCACGGTCTTTGGCATGAATTTTCATGATACGACCGATGCGTTCCATTTTTCCACGGGTTGAATTGCGCAATTGCATACCGCTTTCGAGATGTCCGGAATAAATACGGATAAAAGTCTGCTGACCTACATACGGGTCATTGATTAATTTAAAGGCCAATGCACTGAAAGGAGATTTATCGGCTGGTCCACGGGTATGTGTTTTCTCCGGATTGTCAACATCAACACCAATAACAGAGCCAACATCAATCGGGCTGGGGAGGTAATCGACCACAGCATCCAGGAGCATATGAACACCTTTATTTTTATAGGCTGAACCACAGAAAACCGGTGTAATCATCAGTTTCAGGGTTGCCGCACGGGCAGCTTCTTTGAGTAAGACATTCGGAACATCCTGATCATCCATAAAAAGTTCAAGAACGCGCTCATCGATTTCGGCAATGGCTTCAATAAGTTTTGCACGGGCTTCTTTTACTTGTGGAACATATTCAGCCGGAATGGCCATTTCTTTTTTCTCCAGATCAACAAAGGTATATGCCTTGTTTTCAATCACATCAATGATTCCTTCGAACTTTTCTTCGGCACCAATAGGGATCTGAAACGGAACTGCATTGGCATCCAGGGTTTCATTCATCTGAGCCAGTACATCAGCAAAATCTGCTCCGGTACGATCCATCTTGTTTACAAAGGCAATTCTCGGGACTTTGTGGCGGTCCGCCTGGTTCCAGACAGTTTCGCTTTGTGGTTCAACACCACCAACGGCACAAAACAAGGCAACCATTCCATCAATTACGCGGAGTGAGCGTTCTACCTCAATTGTAAAATCCACGTGACCGGGTGTATCAATGATATTGATATTATTTGCTCCCCAAACACAGGAAATAGCTGCGGAGGCAATCGTAATCCCTCTTTCCTGTTCCTGTTTCATGAAGTCCATGGTAGCAGCACCATCGTGCACTTCACCCATTTTACGGCTGGTTCCCGTAAAAAATAAAATTCGTTCTGTAACGGTTGTTTTACCGGCATCAATGTGAGCTGCAATACCGATATTCCGTAAGTTTCTTAAAGGCATATTTTTAGGTTTAATAAGTACCTAACGTCTAAAAGCAGATAATGTTTAGTTAAAAATTGTGAAGATCACGCCTGTTAGGAGAAATAGCGGATTTTCTATTTGTTTTTCCCCTTAAATAGAATGCTGAGCGCAGGAACAGAAGCCAATAACACAAACCCAAACAGGATATAAAAAGTATAATCCATAATGTTCGGGTACAACTGACCAATATAGTACCCGATTGGAGTAAGGATTCCAATCCAGATTATCGCTCCGGAGACATTCATTAAAATATATTTTGATATAGGATATCCGGAAGATCCTGCCAACAT
>CAYLTH010000217.1:2749-3977 GCA_964386485.1 uncultured Bacteroidales bacterium
CCGATCTGAATGATGTTTTGCGGACTTGAAAGGGTGTTGTAAATATCGCTGAGGAACAATAATTGCTGCATATGATAATAATTCATAAGAAATAACGAATTCAAGGCCTGTTTGTTTGCTCATCCCTAAAAGTTTCAGTAAACTTGTCAATTGAATTGAATGTCTTTCTTCACTCCTCATTTGCTTTAATGATACATTTAGACAAGGTTATACTTTTTTTTCTGTTGACGTTTCATTTTCAGGCTCTTACACAGGTTCCGGTTGTCAACCCCGGCCGACCCAGAGTATATGCCGATGCAGCAAGGCTTACATGGCTTAAAACGAATATTGCCGTTGCGGGTGATTGCCAGTCTACATTTAATTCTATTCAGTATGCATACAATAACTGGTGGATAAATGATCCACAGTTATACGTATTGGGTTCTGATTCAACACTTTGGAACTGGGATTGGTCATCCGGATGGTCGGGTGACCAGACTTTTCTTTCGGTTATGATATTCAAGTTAACAGATAATCCTCTCGAATTGAAACGTTGCCGGTTTATTGCCCGCCAGCTTGTTAATCGGATTGATACAGCGAATTTCCTGCAAATGGAGTGGTATGCAAAAGAAAACCTCCTGCGCCAGATGAGCGATGCCGGAAGTTTGCTGCTCGATTGGTGTTATGAGGATTTTCCGCCTGCATTGCGAAATCAGCTGGCGGTTTCCATGTACCGGATGAACCGGGAGTTTATGAAGACTTTTATTTATTCGTCAGCCGGAACCAGCTATGTTTCGAGCCATAATACCTGGAATACGATTTTTTGCAACCAGAATGCGCTGGCACTTTATAATTCGCAGGGACTTACAGTGCAGCAACAGGATACTGTAAGTATTTGGTTTAATGATATCTACAATAAGCTAACGAATGGGTTTATCCCATGCTGGACACATTATCGTGATGATGATGGCGGTTGGAACTGGGGTGCTGCCTATGCACAATGGTCGTTGACGGATCAGTTTCAGCTTTTCGAAAACATGCGGATCGGAACCAATAAAAACTTTTATACCGATTTGCCCTGGGTTCAGAACAGCATCAACCAATATATTTATTTTGACCAGCCCGATCACCGGATTATTCATCTGGGTGATGGAGAAACCCGGATGGTATGTGACAGGGTAATGTATCTGCATGCCCGCATTTTCAATGATCCGCGCAGTTTATGGATGGCTCAGTATTGGTCGCAACC
>CAYLTH010000218.1:0-3932 GCA_964386485.1 uncultured Bacteroidales bacterium
GTTCGTGGTGGTGACAATACCCCTCCTCCTCCTCCTCCAAGTGAATCAGTTCCAAGTCCACATTTCCCAAGACCAAAATAATTCAGATAATTTAAATAACAGATAAACAGTCAATTACAGAGGTTTGAAATGAAAATTGCCCGTTTTCCGAATTTTAAGCACTCTCTTGTTGATAAAAAAATATTAAAAAAATGAAAACACAGAAAATCAACACATTAGCTCTCGAAGTTTTGAACAATGTTGAATTGGCCCGCGTAAAGGGTGGTGACAATACACCTCCTCCTCCTCCTCCAAGCGAATCAGTTCCAAGTCCTCATTTTCCAAGACCAAAATAATTTGTGCGGGAATAGCCTGCTAAAATTTTTCCGGTTGTTTGTATTGTATTGAATTTACATATACACCTATATTTATAATTATAAGATGCCGTTTTTAACCACAGGTGAAATTGTTCCCCGACCATTCCAAAGGCCGGAAATTTTACATTCCCTTCTGGAAAGGAAGAACGGTAGTATGCCCAGGCAAAAGAAATTATTCCTCTATTATGACAATTCCGACATCGAACTGATCCAGGCTGTCGTGAATGTTTTAAAATCGCTGAGGATAAATATTTATGTTGATTTCCCGGATCCTGTTATTCAAAATTTGCATCAGAATCGTGATGCTGAAAAAATTTCAAATCTGATAGAAACGGCTGATAAGTTGATTTATCTCGCTACTCCACATGGAAATCCGATGGAGCAAAGTGAGATACCTGCCTGGTTTTCCCGGTACATGTTTGATACAAGCCGTTCTGTTATTTTTCCGCTTACCCTTAAACCCGATTTGTGGGAAAAGGAGTCAGCTTTCTCCAATTGTGCATTTATTAATAAAAAGTTTTCATATATAAATTTTCCGGACGACTGGCAGGTTGAATTTCCTTTGGGGAAATCAATGAGCCTGAAAGACTGGATTTTAGCCACGAACTTAAGATAATCGATATATAAATTCTTCATCCCTTTCTATCGATGATGCCGGCTGTCCCCCCCCCCGACGGGCCGGCATCTTTCTTTATAATGAATTTGTTTACTTTTAAGGGTTGAAATCAGAACCATGTTAATAAAAAAATCTTTTCCGTTTCACCGGCAACTCGATGCGCGCGATTGCGGCCCCGCCTGTCTCCGGATGATCAGTCAGTATTATGGCAAGGATTATTCGATGGAAACACTTCGGGAAATTTCCTTCATTACCCGGGAGGGTGTTTCATTGCTGGGTTTGAATGAAGCAGCTCAAACGCTGGGCTATACGAGCCTGGGTGTTCTGATTACCCCTGAACAGCTCATCGGAGAAGCTCCACTGCCCTGTATCCTGCATTGGAATGAAAATCATTTTGTTGTTTTATACCGGATTGAGCAAGGGAAAGTATTTTATATTGCAGATCCGGCTCATGGCAGGGTAAAACTAAATCAAAGGGATTTCCTGCAATCCTGGTGTCAGGGCGCAGAAAAAGGATACGCACTTTTGCTTGAAGCAACAGATTTGTTTTATTCCAGGCCGGGAGAAAACGTGAAAACGAAAAGCTTTTCCTATATGGGTAAATACCTTACCCATTATAAAATAAAACTGGCCTATCTGGTACTGTTGATACTTGCAGCCGGTACTATACAATTTATTTTCCCCCTGTTAACGCAAAAAATAGTGGATAAAGGGATTTATGAAAAGGATCCCTCTCTCATTAAGCTTATTCTCATTGCACTGTTTGTCCTGCTCTTAAGCCGGACTGTTTTCGATTTTCTCCGGAACTGGATATTGCTGTTGGTAAGTACCAAAGTGAATATAACCCTGATTTCTGATTTTCTGGGAAAACTGATGCGATTGCCGGTTAAATTTTTTGAAAGCCGGTTTACAGGGGATATCCTTCAACGCATCTGGGACCACAGCCGGATTCAATATTTTCTGACCTATGCTTCCCTCTCTATAATATATGGTGTATTCAGTCTGGTTGTTTTTTCTGTTTTTCTCGCTTTTTATAGCTGGCCGGTTCTGCTGGTGTTCCTGATCGGGAGTCTGGTGTATTTTCTATGGATATGGTTTTTTATGAAACGGAGATTATATCTGGAGTATCAGCGTTTCAGCCGGTTGAGTGATAATCAGAACAGTCTTTATGAGATCATCACCGGAATGCAGGAAATACGGATGAATAATTGTGAAGGCATCAAGCGGAAACGATGGGAGAAAATTCAGGAAGCACTTTACAGTATTGGATTGAAAAATCTTCGGATTACCCAGTATCAGCAAGTTGGAGGCTTGTTTTTCAATGAATCCAAGAACCTGATTATCACCGGTATATCTGCTTATGCTGTTATTGATGGCAGTATGAGTATCGGGATGATGGTTGCAATTCAATATATTATCGGACAGATGAACGGGCCGATCGATCAGATGATCGGGTTGCTGCAATCAGGACAGGATGCCAAAATTAGCCTGGAGCGTTTTATTGAGGTGCATGACCGGAAGGATGAAGAAGATGTAAATGCAGCTGTTCTTGTGGAGGTGCCGGAGAATAAGTCGCTGGTTTTGCAGGATGTTGTTTTTCATTATGAAGGGCCTAATTCGCCTAAAGTGCTGGATGACATTAATTTAATTATCCCGGAAGGAAAGATTACAGCCATTGTAGGCCCGAGCGGAAGCGGGAAAACAACGCTGGTAAAACTCTTACTCGGGTTTTATCAGCCCTGGTCAGGTGAAATTCGCATCGGGGATACCCCGGTTAACCAGGTCAGGCGGCATGACTGGAGAACTGCCTGTGGAACTGTCATGCAGGATGGGTTTATTTTTTCTGACACTATTAAAGGGAACATCGCACCTGCCGAAGAAAAGCCGGATATGGAAAAGATTCGGAAAGCTGCGTCTATCGCCAATATTCTCGAATTTGTCGATGAACTGCCCCGGGGTTTCGAAACCCGCATCGGGCAGGAGGGAAGCGGATTAAGTCAGGGTCAGCGGCAACGAATTCTTATTGCCCGTGCTGTTTACAAGAACCCTGCTCTTATTTTCTTTGATGAAGCTACGAATTCGCTGGATGCCGAAAATGAGCGGGTGATCATGGAAAATATGAATCAGTTTTTCAAACACAGAACGGTTGTTATTGTGGCACACAGACTGAGTACGGTTAAAAATGCCGATCAGATTATAGTACTCGATAAAGGTCGTATCATTGAACAGGGTAACCATACGGAACTACTCACCCGTAAAGGAATGTATTACAATCTGGTTAGAAATCAGCTGGATCTCGATTAGGGTTTCCGTTTGTAGACCCCGGTTTCATCGAGAATTTTCTCGATTTCTTCCTTTTTAAGATTGATATAAACGGTTGTGACCTGAAAACAGGCATTAAGTTCTTTTACTTCTACTGTCAGATTCCAGAAATTTTCGATTCCGTAATACACGTGACGCATCCCGTTCCGGACATAGGGTTCTGATTTACTTTTGAATTTTTTATAGTCATCAAAATTCTTCAGGGGAGACATCGTTATGCCGATCATTTTGAATGTTTCCTTATTCATAAAAGTAGCCAGGTACTCGCCCCCGTTTTTACCGGTTTCGGTAAAGGGATATCCTGCAGGACTCAGTGTTTTCATCCATTCCTCGAACTGAGTGAAAGTAATTTTCATTACGGTATCCTGAACTTTTGTCTGGGCCTGGAGTTGGAAGAAGCCCGTAAACAGGATGCTGATAAAAAGAAGTTTAATTTTCATGGTTTTATTATTCTCTATATTATAATGGTATCAGGGATTTAAACTGCCATCTGTATCTCCTGTGTTCAGGATTTGAATATCAAAGTTAATATTATTTGAATTCCCGATCACAACAGATTCGGGTAAATATACAAAGTCACCTGCCGGGAACGTAGAGATCATTCCGACAAAACGTTTCAGACAAAGCAATGCATCTGT
>CAYLTH010000219.1:0-3898 GCA_964386485.1 uncultured Bacteroidales bacterium
GATTCAACCAGAAAATTGAATGAAACAACTACACTGAATAAAAGCAACAACAGATTTTGCCTTCGGACTGCCAAAATAAATGCGAATACCAATCCGCTTAAAAGAATTATTATACCCGGAAGCCCAAGTGTTATGGCTGTCTGGAGATATTGGTTATGTGCATTGAGTTTGCGGTTCAAAGCATTTACGATACCATTCTCTTCATACTTTTTAAGCAACGCATCTTTTACATCTCCGGTTCCGACGCCAAAAATACTTTGCTCCTGTATCAATTCCAGTGAAGATTCCCAGATAAGTATACGATCAGCAGTTCCATCAGAACTCGCCGGAGAACTTTGCTGTTTGCCACTAACTACGTCACTTACCACGTTTAATCGTTGAAAACTGTATGGAAAAACATAATAAGCCCCGACAAACGAAAATGGCAATACGATGAGAAAGAGTAATCCGATTACATAATCCTTACGGTAGATTATAATTGAAAATATACTGATTGTCAGTATGATCAACAGGCTTATGATCCCGGCTTTGGATGCCAGTAACATCACAATGGCAAAAAAGTAAACAATAAAAAAAACAAGGAAATTCCGAATGAATGCTGAGATAAGATGCGTTGTTCTCAATAGCAAATATAGTATCAGTGAAACAGCAAAATCAAGGTACATCGACAGATAACTCGGATGTTGAAAAATACTGAGCTCGTCATAATAAAAAACCCGGGGGGAATTGGTCTTGCTGAAATTCAACAAAGCAAAAACAAGCATGATTCCGGTTATCAGTATACAGCCGGCCAAATAAGCATAACTAATTAATAATAAACGCTTTGAATTAAATACTTGTATGTCGGTAGTAGCAAAAATAAGTGGAAAAATCAACAAGGAAAGCTTGGTCCCCAAATCAAAAAAGGCATAATCAAGATTCGTTGAATAGAGCAATCCAATCAGATAAACCAAATAAAACAAACAATATGAAAGCAAAATTTTACGCCATTTCTCCTGCTTAAGCAATGCATATCTGTGCTTCCAGTTTTTGCTGAAAACCCACTGAGTGGTAATAATAATAATAATAAAAGCCACGAGCCTGTCAAACAAGGGTATTGAAAAAGCCAGCGCTATATATAAATGGATCTGAAAAAGATAATCCTTATTCTGTAAGTATGAAATGATCTTTTTCATTGATAATTTTTCATCTGGATGAACGTATTGTTCCGTTTGGTGTTGTGTCTGACCGAAACCAAAAGCGAAGTATGCCTGACAAATATCCCCAGCCATAACTGCCATGGATTATAAAAAAAACATACGGCATATAGACCAGGAGTAGTGCATTTTTATGCTTGAAGTAACTCTTTAATGACATAATAAATCCGAGAATCAGATGCAGAAAAATTATACCAAAGAATACGGATAAAAATACGGGGATAAAGAGACTTGTAATCCAGGTTGCGGCTAAGCCCAGAATAAACATAGGCGGTACAAGCTGCCGGATCGTTGTCGGTTTACCTATTTTTCGCACAACCAAGGGCTTAAACAACCCATATTGAAAAAACATCCTGGAAACCCTGGCTATATTATCACGGGTATAATACAATACTTTAACCTCCGGAATCAACAAAATCTTCCCTCCGTTCTTTATCAAACGGGCATTCAATTCATCATCCTGATTGCGTATCAGGTCTGTATCAAATCCGCCTATCTCCTCAAAAATTGTCTTTCGGTAACAGCCAAACGTCACTGTATCAACCTCCCTGATTGTATCAGACCCGATTCTGAAATAGGAATTACCCATCCCGAAACCGGATGACATACATTCCGCTATTGCTTTTGCCTTGATGCTTTTATTCGGTGGCACATTGATCAGCATCCCGCCAACATTATCTGCATTCATCCCGATAAGATAGCCCACGAGGGTTGATACATAATCATGATGGTAACGGGCATGACCACTGAGTATCATAATGATTTCTCCGGCTGCATGGTCAATTCCTAAATTTAAAGCAGACGAAACATATTGTTTCTCATTGTGAAGATAATCCACAAAATCGTAGTCATGAACATACTTCTGAATCAGATCAACTGTTCCGTCAGTACTCCCGCCATCAATCAGTAAAACCTCCAGCAATTCGCGTGGATAATCCTGTAAAAGAATATCATCCATGAAAAGTCCGATAAAATTCTTTTCATTGAAACAGGGGACGATCAGCGAAACTTTTTGTGTCATGTATCTGCTTAATGGGGTAAAAGTAAGGAATTATTGAAATGATCAGGATTTCTTATACCTCATTTTTGTTTCTTAATCCAATATTTCTACATTTGTCAGATAAGAATATTCACAATAAACGAAAACAAAATGGACGCACAAAAAGTCGATATGTTTATTATGGCAAATGGCAAATTCTTTGAAAGCCACCTGGTAGGCCAGATCAGAGACCGTCTCTTGCTGCTTGATGATTCAAAATGGAGTATCCTAAATACAATGCAGTTTAAAGACCCGACTGTCAGCCTCATTGTTTCCTTACTCGGCGGCAGTCTGGGAATCGACCGCTTCCTGATTGGCGATACCGGCTTGGGGGTTGGAAAATTATTAACCTGCGGTGGCCTTGGGATCTGGGCAATAATCGATTGGTTCCTGATTATGGGCGCAACCCGCGAAAAAAACCTGGAAAAACTTCAGATGATTTTCGTTTAATGTTTCAAAAACAGAGAAACCTTTATCTTTTTCTGTTTTTTGCCTGCAGTGCCGGTTTGGCCTGGTTATTTCTGAATCATGCTGAAGACCCGCTTCATAACCGGACCTTTTGCCTTTTCCGGAATGTAACCACAATTCCCTGCCCTTCGTGTGGAACAACAAGATCGGTGTGGGCCGTATTGCAAGGCGAATTTATTGAAGCATTAATCTATAATCCACTCGGTTATATCATATTGCCTGTTATGGTGCTTACTCCGCTGTGGATCATTTTCGATCTGATCACTGCAAAGAATAGCCTGTTCATTTTTTATCATCGTGTCGAATCTGTCCTGAAAATAAAGAAATGGTTTATTCTTTTTATGGGTCTTATTCTTTTAAACTGGATCTGGAATATTTATAAATATGTATGGTGATACTACAGAAATTTGATTACGACCCGGGAGAACATGAAGCCGAAAAGGCATCCAACAGCTATTTGATGTCGCTCATAGCCGTCATAGCCGGTTTACCTTTTCCCATCATAAATCTCCTCGCCACCCTGATTTTCTGGTTTGGAAACCGCAAAGGAACCTATTTTGTGCGCTGGCATTGTATTCAGGCCCTGCTTTCACAGGCCTCCCTCCTGTTCATGAACAGCTTCGGTTTCTGGTGGACAGTCTCTGTTTTATTCGGTGATGAACCGGTAACAAACTCCTACATCGCATACCTCATAACCGTTTTCCTTTTCAACCTTACCGAATTTATCGGGACTATTTATTCGGCAATAAAAACCAGAAAAGGCGAACATATTGTCTGGTGGTTCTATGGTGATTTGACTAACCTGATTTGTAAACCCTGATATGGCAAAGATAATTACACAGGCAGCGCTCCTGGTCGGACTCTTTTTTGCAACCTGGTACGGATTGCAGGAAATAAACTGGATGAAACTTTTCCGGATCGAACAACTTACTCAAACAACTGAAGAAAAAATCGGGGATCTGCTTTACGACATGATCGACAGAACCGAAACTGTTGTTACTGAACCAGATGCTATTAATGCACTCGATAGTATCATCCAAAAAATAATTTCCGCCAATAATCTCGACACAACAGAAATAAAACTTCATCTGATTAAAAAAGACGAAGTGAATGCTTTTGCACTGCCCGCCGGTCACATGGTGATTTATACCGGGCTTATTACCGGCTGCGACAAACAGGAAGAACTGATTGGTGT
>CAYLTH010000220.1:0-3829 GCA_964386485.1 uncultured Bacteroidales bacterium
TGTGCGGTCAGAAAATAATTAGTGGAAAAATGTGGTTGCCAAAATCCTCCGAAATTATGAAGAAATGATGGCAGATTGTAGCTTTTACGGGGTTTGAAAATCGTGGATGCACAACATTTGGTAAATCTGTTGGCTTGGAAGTCAGGACGATTCCATCGTCACGAACAATAATCTGAAAATCCCCGTAACCTCCTGCAAACGGGATGAATTGCTGAAATTGTTGGAGAAGTTGGCGGAAAATAAAGTTGAATAATCGTTTTTCTCAAATATTGTTTGATAAATTTAAAACATGATAAAAATGAAAAATCTAATTGCTTTCATTGCTTTTACACTGATTGGAACAGGAAATACTTACGCTGAGGGTTGCATTCCCATGGCGATAGGTTTTAACAACCAGGCACAAATTGACAATTTCCAGAACAATTATCCTGGGTGCACTGAAATTATCGGGACTGTTATAATTGATGGGCCTGATATTACAAACTTAAACGGATTAAATGTTTTAACCTCAATAGGGAACATGCTTCTCATCAGAAATTGTGACCAATTGACCACCTTATCAGGACTTGACAACCTTTCCTACATTGGATGGGATTTTAAAATTTATGAAAACCTTGCATTAGTTAGCCTGGCTGGTTTAGAGGGTTTAACATCCATTGGAAAAAATCTTCAAATCGGCGATTACTATTACGGTGGAAATCCACAACTGACCAACCTGTCGGGCTTAAACAATTTAATTTCGATTGGAAGAGATTTAATTGTTGAATCAAATCCCAATCTGATCAATTTTGTGGGGATTGAATCTCTTCAATCTATTGGTCAGAATTTTAATGTTTATAATAACGCTGGTCTGATCAGTTTTAATGGAATGAACTCTTTACAGACAATTATGGGTAGCATGATCATAGGGAGTTGGGACTATGAGGGAAATCCAATGCTTATGAATTTTGAAGGTTTGGAAAACCTGATAACTATACAGGGAGCGCTGGAAATCAGTTCAAACAATTCTCTTACTAATCTTATCGGGTTGGAAAGTTTAATTTCGATAGGGCAAAATTTGAATATTTATGAAAACCCTGATCTTTTGAATGTATCAGGTTTATCCGGTTTAACATCAATTGGTCTAACCTTACAGGTTTTCAGTAACAATTCACTTGAAACCCTGGATGGATTTGAAAATTTGGTTTCAATCTCTGGACTTAACATCTTCGATAATGAATCGCTATCCGGGGTATCTGGCCTTGTTACACTTACTGACATTAGTGATTATGTTCAGATTTATTACAATCCTTCACTGGAAAGTTTGGCTGGTTTGGAGAACGTTAATCCTGAATTGGTAAATTCTTTATCCATACACGATAATACCTCCCTGTCAACCTGCGATATTCTATTCATTTGCCAATATCTTGAAAATCCTTCAGGCAGCATTGAAATCTACAACAATGCACCTGGTTGTAACAATCCCACTGAAGTATCACAAGAATGTGGTATTTCTTTACCATGTCCCCCTTACGGTAACTATTACTTTACTTCCCAGGCTGATATTGACAATTTTCCAATTGCATATCCAAATTGCACTGAATTAGAAGGAAATGTTACAATTAGCGGAAATGATATCACCAACCTTTTTGGATTAAATTCGATAAATTCGATAAGTGAAGATTTGGTCATTTCGGATAACAATAATCTTTCATTATTATCCGGCCTTGAAAACCTGAATACAGTTGGTGGTTACTTAATCATTGGAGGCAATGACGATTTGATTAGTTTAACAGGTTTAGAGGGGTTGACGGATATTTTCGGGGAATTTTGGCTATCCTCAGATGTGTTGCAGAATTTAAACGGCCTTGAAAACCTGGCTCACATTGGAGGTTCATTGCAAATTGAGAATAATCAGAGTTTGATTTCGCTGCAAGGTATGAATAGTCTGGAAGTAATTGAAAAGGATTTTAGAATTAGTGATAATAGTGCACTCATCAATTTTTCGGGAATCGAATCTTTAATTACGATAGGAGAAGATTTGTTGGTAAATAACAATCCGATATTGGGAAATTTTCATGGATTAGAGGGTTTATCAACGATTGGAGGAGATTTTATTGCTTTTAAAAATAATTCTCTTTCAAGTTTTAATGGTCTGGAAAACTTGCCCTTTATTGGAAATGATTTTATTGTTGGAGATAATTGGAATGGGGGTAATCCCTTAATATCAAATTTTTCCGGATTAGGAAACTTATCCCTGATCGGAGGCAATTTCGAAATATTTATAAACAATTCTTTGTTCAATTTCCTTGGGTTGGAGAATTTGACTGCCATAGGGGGTAATCTGGAAATTTATGGCAATCCAAATTTAACAAATCTTTATGGATTTGAAAATTTAATGGCAATTGAAGGTGACTTTATTGTTGGAAACTCCACTTATGGGGACAATCCTCTTCTAACAAACTTTACCGGTCTTGATAATCTTTCAACAATAAATGGCCGTTTTACCATTGCCTACAATACAAATCTTCAAAACTTTGAGGGTTTGCAGAGTTTAAGCTCAATTGGAATTGCTTTTAAGATTGATGATAACAGTTCTCTTATCAATTTAGAAGGGCTTGAGACTTTAACATCAATAGAAGGATCTGTTACAATTGGTAGTAATTATGGCTATGGAAATCCCAATTTGATAGACCTGACCGGCCTTAATAATTTGTCTTTTATCGGAGATGATCTTAACATTTATAAAAACGCAAATCTAAAAACTCTGTCAGGACTAAATAGTCTGAATTCGTTAGAAAATAGTCTGATGATTTGCCAGAATAATACCCTTGAAAGTTTAAGTGGATTAGACTCATTGTCCTCAATAGGAAAGTATTTCCATTTGGGGAATTCTTATGGCGGAAATCCTTCATTGCTAAGTCTGTCGGGCTTGTCTTCATTAATCTACGTGGGTAATGAATTTATAATCGAAAAAAATCATTCACTCACCGATTTATCCGGACTCGAAAGTCTCATAACTGCAGGTGGTAGTTTTGATATTAATTTTAATAATAACCTGGCCAGCCTGAACGGCATCAATAATTTAAGTTCAATCGGGGGTAATTTTTTTATTCATAATAATGATGCACTAAAAAATCTGACCGGGATCAATAACCTGAATTCAATAGGAGGCAGTCTCTTTGTTGAGTACAATGACGGACTGACTAACCTCACAGGATTTGAAAATTTATCGTCCATTGGATATGGAATTACGATTGAAGAAAACGACAGCATAACTAGTTTAACTGGCATTGATCATGTTGAACCCGGGTCAATATCCAGCATATATATTTTTTATAATGGGCTGCTTTCATCCTGCGAAGTTCAAAGTGTCTGCGATTATCTGGCAACCCCCAATAGCTATGCTTCAATTCACGATAATGCACCCGGCTGCAACAGTCAGGAGGAGGTTATCGAGGCTTGTCTAGAAGCAACAGATGAATTGGAAAATCGCCTGAGAAAGTTATTATTACAAATATTTCCGAATCCTTCAACCGGCATTTTTACAAATGAATATCGGGGCGCTTCAGAATACCCGGCTACAATCAGCTTTCTCGACAATCTGGGCAGGCAAATCAGGGTTTTCCATTTGACATCGACCAATCCGGGTAAAAACTATGTAATTTGGGATGCTTCCAAAATGCCTGAAGGAGTTTATTTCTATCGGGTGCAGTCAGGAAACTTTACTGAAACCGGACGTGTAGTGTTAATGAAATGAGAAAAATCCATGTTCCGGTGATCAATGTTCACTGTTCGATTGATTGACAAATATTAACTTTGCATAAAAATAAGCTTTGGTCTATGAAAT
>CAYLTH010000221.1:0-3822 GCA_964386485.1 uncultured Bacteroidales bacterium
CTTTTTGCCATGGTAAATCCTATCCGGGATAAGGGGAAACTCGCAGGTGCCTTTGGTTCCTATGGCTGGAGTGGGGATGTGATGAAAATTCTGGAGCATAACATTCAGAGTCTAAAACTGAATTATTTTGGCGAAAGTGTTTTTGTTAAATTTTCACCCCATGAAGATGAACGCCGCCGTTGTATCGAATATGGTCATGCCTTTGGTTTAAAAATGCTGGATCCCGGCGGATGCGAAGCCGAATAACATATTGCATTACAAGCAGATATGCATGGATCATACTGCTTATCTTTGTCCTGCTGCAAGGTGGGCTGGCATCCTGTTCTTCCGAAAAACAGCTTGTTGTCAAAATTCGTCCACAGGTTTCAAAGCGCGCCATTTTGCTGATGGGCACCGATATCCTGTTTAAGAAAAACCTGAATACGGATTCCATTCCCGGCTTTAAGAAAATGAAGAAAGAAGTGCAGGATTCAGCGCTTTATTATTCCAGCCGGTTTGTACAATACCTTGATGATTCTTTGGTGTTGAACAGTTATCTGGAAGGAATGAGAAATGAGTTGCAAACACTTGGATTTAAGGTGTTTATGGAGAATGAAATAGATTCCATCTTCCGGCAGACCTGCCCGGCATACATCCTTAATCTGGCTCAGGCTGAAATGGAAGAATTTATTTTTCCGGTTAGCGATAAGGAAGTGTATGATGATACCCTGATGTACAACAAGCGATTTGTTTTATACGGTGTGAACCTGAACATCTGGTTTGAACTCAGCGCGGTGAATACCGAACAGGAGTTGAAGGTTTTATTCAGTTCACACTCAGCCCGCGACCAGCTGAAAGGCGGGTTTCAGCGACATCCGCTTACGCTTGAAGTGGATTACCGCTACACGGTGCGTAATATTGAGCAGGCAGACGTTTTTGGTTTGGCGGGATTCTCTTCGAATAAAGATGCCGGCTATTTGTTTGATTACTTTTTAAACCAGGATCTGGCAAAAGAAAATATCATCCAAAAGCGAAGCTCGCAGACCTACTGGCACTACGACCGGATCAAAAACAGATTGAAGCCTGCAGGAGAATGGAAATTTGAGTTACTCGAACCCCATAATGTTAGAGATTTTTAATTGATTTCGGGTATTTATAGCGAAAAATCAAAAGGGATCTATCTCGTCACGCGTCACGCGTCACTAGTCACTTTACTATCTTCACCACCCACGCCCTTTCCCCGGCTGTTGTTCTCAGGAAATACACCCCATGCGGGAAAGAATGCAGGCTGTAATGAAAATCCTGTTTCTGTGTTGTACCTTCATAACAGCGCATTATTTTCCTCCCATTCACATCAAAGAGGTTGCAGCTTACTGTTTCAGTGGTGTTGAAGTCCATCAGAATATGCAGCATGTCTTCTTTCGGATTTTGGATTACCTGTAGCTCTTCTCTGGCTTTGGTTTCCAGATCACCCACATCCGTTGTAACATGAACCTTTATCAGCCGCCTTTTCAGGACTAACTGACCGGCCAGATTGTTGGTGATATCGCAGGTATAATAACCCGAATCACTGTACTGCACATTCGGAATAACCCACAACGGATCTGTTGACGGAACAATATTGAGAAAATTCCCGTTCTTTTTCCAGCGGTATTTATTGTTACTGCACGTATCCACCCAGGCATCCATCACCAATGCACTCCCAACTAAAAGTGTTGTATCAATTTCTGTTAGTACGCTGTCCTGTGGAGCATAGGTGAAACTACCATTAATAGGATTAAGCTTATAAGGAATGATATCCTCAAAGGTAAAGCAATTATTTTCCATAAGTAAATCGTAAAATAACCATGAGGTAGCCATACCTATCGAAGAGAATTTGTTCCCCGTGATTTCAAGTCTACTTATCATGTCTGCCTGAATGATTGTATCGGGGAATGAACCTTCGAATTCATTGTTATTTATCAATAAATCCAACATGGCTGAATCAGCAAAGCATCCTAAGGACTCAGGCAATTGGCCTGTGAGATGATTATTGTCCAGAATCAGAGCCAGATAGTTGGTTGAAGGATTCATGCAATCAGGGATTTGTCCTGTCAGATTGTTGCCAGATAAATCAATTTCATATAAAACCGGGAGTTGACAAATCAGCGGACTGATCACCCCATTCAAATTGTTATTGGGTAGATTGAGATATCTTACAGAAGTGTCATTAAAAAGACTTACTCCATACCACCAAAAGACCGGAGTAACCAGCCAGTTATCATTGTTCAGCCAGTTATCACCATTGGTGGCGTTGTAGAACTCTACAAGTATCAGGGAATCCTGCGGGTTAACCTGGGCATTAACATTATCGGGTATGGCAAAGTTCAGCATGAAGATTAACACAATGCATTCAAAAATCCTTACAAAAAGCCGCATGATCTTATTGTTTTATAAACCGGACAAAGGTTTTGGCTCCAATACCCGATATCTCCAGAATATAAAACCCGGAAGAAAGCTGACGGATATCAACATAAACCTGATTGTTCTCCTGAAAAACAATTCGTTGGTTTCGGTGTAGAACCCCATCAGTTCCATAAATCCTCAAGTGAATAAATTGCCCTTCAGAATGAATCCCCTTTACCGTTATGCCGGAAATGGCAGGGTTTGGAACAATACTTATGCATTCTTCGCCAATTGGGGAAGTGGACAGTTCATGATTTTTTATCCACATACTTCCTGCCTGTTCCCCCAGTCGGGCAATGTAGGCGGTCGTATTCCCACCTCCGATAACCGGAACTCCCTGATTTGCAGGAAACGATAACTGATTCCCTGAAAATCCACCTGTCATATAGGCCATTCCATCATTATCCGAACTAATGGCGAATGCCGGAAGATCATTGAAAAAACCAAAAGTGCAATTATGAGAGTCTGACCAGGCGTAGGCTAGTGGTTGCGGGCTAATTACACCTATGGCTGTTTTGAATTTATCCACAAACAGATCCTCTGAAGGAGGCACCCCTGTTGATGGTATTGTTAAGCTACCAAATAGTGGATGTGGACCGGTTTGATTTATTAGTCCAACAAAATGGACATCTCCGTTATTCAGGTTAAGATCAACATCCGTGGATTTGTTAATTCTTTGAGTTGTATTATTTACAAAATCGTAATTCTGAGAAAAAGGAATCACTATATTATTGGATGTTGACAATTCCCAACGGGCTAAAAAGGGGTGAGAACCGCCGTTGGTATGATTCACCCACCCGCTGATATAGGCATGGCGAATTGCAGCGGAAGTGGGTAGTGTTTCAACCGATTTGCCAAAATACAGGGATCCTGCCCCAACCGAAAGGTTCGATTCGATGGACAAGGTATTCCCACCCGGGTCATATACCCATAACTGCCCCAGAAATGCACTTGCCATACTCCCTGTAACCAGGATGTTGGTAGATCCTGAGACCAAAGAGTTCGGATAACAATCCACAGCTCCGGCCTCATCATTGAGATTTCCGGATAAAATCGAATTTTCTGAAGTCAGCGGGTTGCCTAAATCGTCATAAACCACCAGGTAATTATCGGCTCCGATACCGAGATTGCTTAAGGTGACAGTGGAGGGCTGATTACTGGAATTGTAAAAAACCACATTGGAGGCCAAAAAATCTCCGAAAACATAGGCAAGCCCGTTTTCATCCACACAAATCCCTTCCGCATGAATATCCCGTGCAGAGTTTGGTCCATTGGCTATCCTGGATACCCACAAGCAATTGCCGGTAGCTGCATCCAGGCGTGCCAGAAAGCCTTCCCGGTATAGGGAACTCGGATTTGCAATGGCTAAAATAGACCCGTTCATGCCTTCAAAATAGA
>CAYLTH010000222.1:0-3805 GCA_964386485.1 uncultured Bacteroidales bacterium
CCCATATGCGCTGAATGATCCAATGCGGAGGGCGGAAGGCGGAAGGAAAAGGCGGGAATGAGAGAGGGCAAGCGTGCGGAAGGCAAGAATGAGAATGTCCAGAAAAGATTTTTTTTGATTTAAGCTTCCGACAAGACGGTCGAAAACCGTATATACAATAAACAACAAATACGATGAACGACTTTAAAGAACACATGAAGGACAGAACCAAAACAGTTGCAGTTGAGATCCTTCAACTATGTGATACCCTGCCAAAGAGCATTTCTGCTACTGCGATTGTTCGACAACTAACCCGAAGCGGCACCGCAATCGGGGCAAATTATCGGGCATCCTGCAGAGCAAAAAGCCGGGCAGACTTTGTAAATAAAATGCAGACTGTTGAAGAAGAATGCGACGAATCAATCTATTGGCTGGAAATTATTGGTTTACGGTTTCAGGGAATTCAGACAAAAGCAATCCTTGCGGAATTGAATGAAATTCTGGCTGTCGTGGTTAAAGCTGTGAAGACGGCTAAGGGGACATGAGCCAGATTTAGTCAAGAACCAAAGAGTTCCAATATGCGCTGAATGATCCAATGCGGAAGGCGGAGGGCGGAATGTGAATGCGGGAATGAGAGAAGGCCAGAATGCGGAAGGCGGAAGGGAAAGACCAGAAAACAAAAATGCCAGAACGAACAATCATTCTGGCACTCTTTCATTCTCGCATTCTTGCATTCTATTGTACCCGAGGCGGGTGTACATATGTACATATGTCGCAATTTGTAATGATACAACACGCTGATTATGTGATACATATAATATGTTATGTATCGCCATATAATGTCATATCTCACCAAATTCGTCCACCCATTCGTCCACCGAAAAGAATGTTAATTAATTCATTTTTAAAAAATTATTTTACCAAAAATGCAAAAAAAATAAACTTTTGAATTTTCTGGGCATATATAAGAAAAAACGAAAAACTATGAAAACAGAAAAAGTCAAATTTTATTTAAAAAAGTACAAAGACGGAACAGGATTGATTGTCGCACATTTCAATTTCAGAAATTGTCGTGATGGTAGGTGGATAGGAATGATGTAAATATCAGTCCACGCCGGAGCAAATTGACCACCTCTCGCCGGTCTTAAAGATCAGGTGACGCCAGCCCAAATTGACCACCCCGGGCCGGAGCAAATTGACCACCCTTGTAACGATTAAATCAACCTTGCCGGTACTCTGGCATAAATGGTTCGTATTAACCCTGTTAATAATCCATTTATGTCTAACAAATTAATAATTATGAGCAAGGTTAGAAATTTACTCAGACTCTACACCGAAGGTGTAAGTAAGCAATCAATTTCAGAGCGGACGGGTCTTCCGCGCAACACAGTAAAAAAGTATATCCGCCTTTTCCTGGCCTGTAACCGGTCATTGGAAGAACTTGGTCTGATGAGCGATGGCGAACTGGAACAGATGTTCCTGGAGATGGTTCCCCGGTCATATATTGAGGATGATCCGAAGTACAAAGCGGCTCATGAGTTTTTTCCTCAGATGGAAAAAGCGATCAAGCGCAAGGATGTTACGAAAGCGCAGATGTGGCAGCGCTATCGTGAGAAAAACCCCGATGGCTATGGGTTGTCGCAATTCAAGTCCTATTATCTGCTATGGCACCGGGCCCGTAATCCTGTAGCTCATATTGAACATAAGGCTGGAGCAAAGATGTTCGTTGACTATGCTGGTGATAAGCTTGACATTGTTGACACTAACACCGGGGAGATCATCCCTTTAGAGGTTTTTGTTGCCATCCTTGGCGGTAGCCAGTTGACGTACGTTGAAGCATCGATGAGTCAACAAACAGAAGACTTTATAAGTTCCTGTGAAAATGCTCTGGACTATTTTGGTGGATCTCCTTTGGCCATTGTTACTGATAATCTGAAAGCTGCTGTTATTAAAAGCAGTCGTTATGAGCCGGTTATCAATGATGCATTCCGTGATTTTGCCAGTCATTACACCATGGCAGTTTTGCCGGCAGGTCCATATAAGCCCACCCATAAGGCTTTGGTGGAAGGTGCTGTTAAAATCATCTACAAGACCATTTATGGAGAGGTTCGTTCCGGAGTATATACTTCACTAGTTACCATCAACAAAGCGATCCGAATAGCACTGGATGCACACAATGAGCGTCCAATGTCCGCACGTCCGTACAGCCGTCGCCAGATGTTTAATGACGAGGAAGCTAAGGCCTTACAGGCCTTACCACTGCACCGCTATGAATTAAAACGACGCAAGACTGTAACGGTAATGAAAAACAATTTTATCAACCTGGGTGAGGATAAACACTATTATTCAGTCCCTTTCAGCTTCATTGGCAAGAAAGTCACGTTGCTTTACAACCAATCGGAAGTTGAGGTTTATCACCGGCATGAGCGTATTGCAGTGCATGATCGCGATCGAAGGGCCTTTAAACACACGGTTGTTGATGATCATCTTGCCAGTAAACATCGCTTTCTAACCGACTGGAATCCGGAAAAGTTCATCCTCCGGGCAGCAGAAGTTGGTGAAGCCTGCAAAGAATACATAGAAGGTCTTTTGGCCGTTCGTCAGCATCCTGAGCAGGCCTATCGTTCCTGTCAGGGTGTCCTTAGCTTCGCGGTACGGGCGGGTTATACGCGACTTAACAACGCATGCAAAAGAGCACTCCAGTTCAAGGACTTCAGCTATCATACCATCCGGGTAATCCTCGAAAAGGGACTGGACCGGGATGATTTAACCGCTGATGATGATCCTTCTGCTGATCCTCCTGATCTGCCTGACCATGATAATCTTCGTGGCAAAGACTATTACAAATAAAAAATAAACCTCGGGGTGCTGCTTCCTTCAGGGAGCGGCACCTCCTAATCATTAACCTTAAAAATCAACAAACTATGAATGAAGAATCCTTGCAGAAAATGAAACAGCTGAAGTTCTATGGCATGGCCAATGCTTTCCGCCTGAGTCTCGAAGATGGCCGACAATCCAGAATGACAAGCGATGAAATGATCTCTTTCCTTGTAGACTCGGAATGGGACGACCGTAACAATCGCCGGATCGACCGTACCCTGCGTAATGCGAAGTTCCGGTACAAAGCAAACCTGGACCAGATGCACTTCGATATTGATCGTAACCTGGACAAGAACCAGCTACTACGACTATCAGAGTGCACTTTTATTAAAAATAGCGAAACTCTTCTGATCACCGGTAGTACCGGCATAGGTAAAAGTTATATTGCTTCGGCTATCGGTAATCAGGCTTGTACGCTTGGGTTCAAGGTAATGTACAGCAATAGTACCAAGCTTTTCTCCAGGCTCAAGCTCGCAAAGGTTGACGGATCCTATATCAAGGAAATGGCCAGAATAGAAAAACAGGATCTGTTAATCCTGGATGACTTTGGCCTGCAGCCATTTGACAACTTCAGCCGTGCTACTTTGATGGAAATCATTGAGGACAGGCATGGAATACGATCAACAATCATTGCTTCCCAGCTCCCTGTATCCCTCTGGTACGAGGTAATCGGCGAGGAAACTGTTGCGGATGCTATCCTGGACAGGATCGTCCATGATGCCCAAAGGATCGAACTTACAGGGGAATCTTTACGTAAACATCAAAAAATTAATAAAACCGAAATCACTGAATTAGAAAACTAGAAATCGTATATTTGTTAAAAGTTACCGTTAGTAAGGTGAGAATAAGATGTTACAAGGAAGAAAAAAAGGGGGTGGTCAAGACCATCGGCGCGGACTGGTCAACTTCAATCGGCGTAGGGTGGTCAATTTGGTCGGCGTATCCA
>CAYLTH010000223.1:0-3792 GCA_964386485.1 uncultured Bacteroidales bacterium
TGCCCCGGCAACAGGGTTTACAAAATAGGTCTGGACAAGCGCATTATCACAAACGCTGGTATCTCCCAGTATCGCCTGAGGAGCGGGCGGTGGACCCGGACTAAACTCAAAAGCCCCGATATCCGGCGGGTTGCTGCGCAGAACACCCAGTACATCCTCGGTAATCCATGAGATTGGAGTTCCTGTATTGTCAACCAATGGATTGGTTGGAACGGGTAAGGTTAAATTGGCAAAACCAGGATCCACCGCCTGACTTTGCATGTCTTTCCCGGATGTTGTCTGCCAGGTCGAAAGCGATGAATAGAAAACGGGTGATGTAATCCCGCCTCCCTTCTGGGCAATATTCCCTCCGGGGACCCATAACACATTGTAATTGCTGTTGAATGCGGTCGCTACATTCGAATTGGAAGCGAGTACCAGCGCGGATTTTGTTCCGGTACAGGGCTGTGATATGCTGATCATATTGTTCCGGATTACCGACAGTGTATTCGACAATTCCTCCTTGATTCCCGCCAGATTTCCCGTGGTTGAAACACTGTGATCGATCGAGATCGTGTTGAAATAAATTTCCGGGGCTGTTCCTCCGGTTCTCACCTCAATACCGGTAAAATTACCGCTGGTGAGCATAACCGAATGGATCACATTGTTGTAAACCTTGTGCCCCGTTCCATTGAACAGATAAATCCCCCGAAACGTCATTGTCCCGTTGGACGGCTGCGAAATTTCGATGAAATTATTAAAAATTTGTCCGTTAACATTGGCCGATTGCGCCAATTGGATGGCATTGGCCGTCGTGACATTCGGAGTAGTTTTCCGTAAAGTATTCCCCGATACCACAACGCCATTGGTTTCACGCAGATAAATCCCGTTGGAGTGAAAATCTGTTAATTCATTATCGATAATACTGATATTGGAGGCAAGATTGGAAAGCAAGCCAAACAGGGAAATCCCGTACCCTCCTCCGGTTGATTTGTTATTGCTGAAAGTGATATTATGAAAATCCCCGGTTGCCAGCAGGCTTGTCCAGGAACCGGATGCCACAAAGCCTCCGTATAAGGTGCTTGTTGTTCCTGAGATATCGGCTTCACAGTTGCTGATGGTGATATGATTCCCGGTTCCGTAAATATGAATTCCGTAAAAACCCCCGGTAGAAGCGGCATCGCGTGCCACATGAAGGTTATTGATGGTGAAATACGACTGATTTGACAGGCGGAGCACATGGCGATCGGTGGTTGTCGTGGCAAAGCGAATCTCCTCTCCGCTGCCTTCGATGTATATCATGGCATTGGGACCCGTGCCGGGTATCTGTAAAAAATCAACCTGCTCAATGTACGGACCAGTTCCGGGTTCAACCGTAACCGTAACATTCCCCGAAACACCAAAAAAGAACAGGTTATTGGCCAGATGCTCAAACGAGAAGAAATTGGTAGCACTCGCGGGCAGGTTCTGATTGATGGTAAAATTTCCGCTGTATGGTTGCCCAATACATAACGTCACCGGCAAAACCAGAAAACTCAGAATAATGACGAATGATTTCATAACAAAAGTATCTTTGGTTGAAAAACTTTCCAACCAAAGATACTTAAAAAATCACCAGAAAGGTTTAGGATTTTGTAGGTGTACTGTTCCTGTTTTTAAACGGGAAACGCCTGCGTTCCGGGCCACGGCTTTTTGCTGCCATTGCCGGAGCAACCACAACACGATTTGGCTGAGCTACATGAAAAGGATGATCTTCTTCAATACGAATCGTTTTCGTAATCAGTTTCTGAATATCCCTTAAATAGGCACGCTCTTCTGTATCACAAAACGACCAGGCAACGCCACCTTCTCCGGCACGACCGGTACGGCCAATGCGATGAACATAGGTTTCCGGAATATTCGGCAGTTCATAATTCACCACGAGGGAGATCTTGTCAATATCAATACCGCGGGCTGCAATATCGGTGGCAACCAATACACGGGTCGATTTATTCTTGAAGCCGTTTAAGGCATCCTGCCGTGCATTCTGGGATTTATTCCCGTGAATCGCAGCAACCGAGATGCCGGCGCGTTTCAGATCCTTGGTCACACGGTCGGCACCATGTTTGGTACGCGTAAAAACCAGCGCACTTTCAATTTCATTGTCTTTCAGAAGATGCTGAAGCAAATCGCGTTTATCACCTTTTTCTACAAAATAGACCGCCTGACGAATAATGTCAACCGTGGAAGATTCAGGATCTACAGCCACTTTGGTGGGTTCGGTAAGAATCGTATTGGCCAGCGCAACAATCGGAGGCGGCATGGTAGCCGAGAAAAACATCGACTGACGCTGTTTTGGAAGCTTGGCAATGATGCGTTTTACATCATGCAAAAAACCCATATCCAGCATACGGTCGGCTTCATCCAGAACAAAATGTTCTATATCGTTCAGGTGAATAAATCCCTGATCCATCAGGTCGAGCAAACGACCGGGTGTGGCAACCAGGATTTCGGGTCCCCGTTTCAGGGCATCGGTTTGTTTCAGCTGGGAAACCCCGCCAAAAATGACTACATAATTCAGGCCGGTAAAATGGCCATAGGCTTTAAAACTCTGCCCGATCTGCAATGCAAGTTCGCGGGTAGGGGTTAATATCAAGGCTTTTACTTTGCCTCGTTTTAGATTTTTTTTCTCTGATAATAACTGCAAAATCGGGATAGCAAACGCTGCTGTTTTTCCGGTACCGGTTTGAGCCGAACCAAGAAGGTCAGCTCCTGTTAAGAGAATGGGAATTGATTTGGCCTGGATAGGTGTAGGCCGTTCATAACCTTCAACGTTTAAAGCCCGTTGAATAGGCTCAATTAAATTGAGATCTTTAAATGTCATATTAGTTTGATTGGTAAATAGGCAGGATGAACATCCTGTCCGTAAGGAATGCTCAACTAAGCAATTCCGCTGTAAAGGTAGGACTTGTTTTCCAATTAATACACCAATTAAACATTATCCACTCCCTTTTGTTTACCTAACTCAAAGATAAATCCATAAAATGAGTTTTTCCAATCCCGAATCCAACACGAATCCGAACCCGATACCCTCCCAAAGTCAGGCAGCCGATAACTTCCTCGCAACTGTTCAGCAACACATTCACGATGTCTTCCATCCCAGGGAGAAAATGGATAAACTGACCATTCAGCGCGGCATTGCGGATGAAAAACTGGCGCATATTATGGCTGCCAACCCGCTTGCTGCAGCCATCCCGGTCGAATATGGCGGTCGTGGCGGATTGCTGGAAGAAAATCTTGCGCTTCTTTCGATGGCGGCTTATGAATCGCTGGCCCTTTCGCTTACATTCGGCATCAATTCTGCCCTTTTCCTCCAGCCTTTTGCCCGATATGCTCAAAATGAAGTAAAAGCTCCGGTTTTTAAACGCATTCTGGAAGATAAAAACATGGGCGGACTCATGATAACCGAGCCCGATCATGGCAGCGATGCCCTGAACATGGATACTTCCCACGCTGTTTTGAATGGAAAATTCCATTTAAAAGGTACCAAACATTGGGCCGGTTTGACCGGAAAAGCAGATTTCTGGCTGCTCACCGCCCGCAAAAAAAATGAAAAGGGCTTCCTCGAACGCGATATCGATTTCTTTCTCTGCGATCAGCATCAGCCTGGTCAGAAAATCGTGGTGGAAGAATATTTCGAAAACCTCGGACTCTATCAGATTCCCTATGGCAGAAACAAAATTGATGTCCAGCTTCCGCTCTCCTACCGCTTAATCCCTGAAACCAACGGAGTGCACATGATGCTGAATCTCCTGCACCGCAGCCGTTTGCATT
>CAYLTH010000224.1:0-3792 GCA_964386485.1 uncultured Bacteroidales bacterium
TGCCCCGGCAACAGGGTTTACAAAATAGGTCTGGACAAGCGCATTATCACAAACGATGGTATCTCCCAGTATCGCTACCGGTGCAGGCGGTGGACCCGGACTAAACTCAAAAGCCCCGATATCCGGCGGGTTACTGCGCAGAACACCCAGTACATCCTCGGTAATCCATGTGATTGGAGTTCCTGTATTGTCAACCAATGGATTTGTTGGAACAGGTAAAGTTAAATTGGCAAAACCAGGATCCACAGCCTGACTTTGCATGTCTTTCCCGGATGTTGTCTGCCAAGTCGAAAGCGATGAATAGAAAATAGGTGTCGTTATCCCGCCCCCTTTCTGGGCAATATTCCCACCAGGAACCCATAAAACATTGTAATTACTGTTAAATGCCGTCGTCACATTCGAGTTGGACGCAAGAACCAACGCGGATTTCATGCCGGTACAAGGTTGCGAAATGCTGATCATATTGTTACGGATTACCGACAGCGTATTCGACAATTCCTCCTTGATTCCTGCCAGATTTCCCGTGGTTGAAACACTGTGATCGATTGAGATCGTGTTGAAATAAATTTCCGGGGCTGTGGCTCCGGTCCGGACTTCAATACCGGTAAAATTACCGCTGGTGAGCATCACCGAATGGATGACATTATTATAGACTTTATGTCCCGTTCCATTAAACAGATAAATCCCCCGGAACGTCATGGTACCATTGGATGGCTGTGAAATTTCAATGAAATTATTAAAAATCTGTCCGTTGATATTGGCCGATTGCGCCAATTGGATGGCATTTGCCGTCGTGACATTCGGAGTAGTTTTCCGTAAAGTATTCCCCGATACCACAACACCATTGGTTTCACGCAGATAAATCCCGTTGGAGTGAAAATCTGTTAATTCATTATCAATGATACTGATATTTGAAGCCAGATTGGAGAGCAATCCAAACAGGGATATCCCATACCCTCCGCCAGTCGATTTGTTATTGCTGAAGGTGATATTGTGAAAATCCCCGGTTGCCAGCAGGCTGGTCATGGAACCGGATGCCACAAAGCCTCCGTACAAAGTGCTTGTCGTACCGGATATATCGGCTTCACAATTGCTGATGGTGATATGATTCCCCGTGCCATAAATATGAATACCGTAAAAACCCCCGGTAGAAGCAGCATCGCGGGCCACATGAAGGTTATTGATGGTGAAATACGACTGATTTGATAAGCGGAGCACATGGCGATCGGTGGTTGTCGTGGCAAAGCGAATCTCCTCTCCGCTGCCTTCGATGTATATCATGGCATTGGGACCCGTGCCGGGTATCTGTAAAAAATCAACCTGCTCAATGTACGGACCAGTTCCGGGTTCAACCGTAACCGTAACATTCCCCGAAACACCAAAAAAGAACAGGTTATTGGCCAGATGCTCAAACGAGAAGAAATTGGTAGCACTCGCGGGCAGGTTCTGATTGATGGTAAAATTTCCGCTGTATGGTTGCCCAATACATAACGTCACCGGCAAAACCAGAAAACTCAGAATAATGACGAATGATTTCATAACAAAAGTATCTTTGGTTGAAAAACTTTCCAACCAAAGATACTTAAAAAATCACCAGAAAGGTTTAGGATTTTGTAGGTGTACTGTTCCTGTTTTTAAACGGGAAACGCCTGCGTTCCGGGCCACGGCTTTTTGCTGCCATTGCCGGAGCAACCACAACACGATTTGGCTGAGCTACATGAAAAGGATGATCCTCTTCAATACGAATCGTTTTTGTGATCAGTTTCTGAATATCCCGTAAATAGGCACGCTCTTCTGTATCACAAAACGACCAGGCAACACCACCTTCTCCGGCACGACCGGTACGGCCAATGCGATGAACATAGGTTTCAGGAATATTCGGCAGTTCATAATTCACAACGAGTGAGATCTTGTCAATATCAATACCACGGGCGGCAATATCTGTAGCAACCAATACACGGGTCGATTTATTTTTGAAGCCGTTCAAGGCATCCTGCCGTGCATTCTGGGATTTATTCCCGTGAATAGCAGCAACCGAGATGCCGGCGCGTTTCAGATCCTTGGTCACACGGTCGGCACCATGTTTGGTACGCGTAAAAACCAGCGCACTTTCAATTTCATTGTCTTTCAGAAGATGCTGAAGCAAATCGCGTTTATCACCTTTTTCTACAAAATAGACCGCCTGACGAATAATGTCAACCGTGGAAGATTCAGGATCTACAGCCACTTTGGTGGGTTCGGTAAGAATCGTATTGGCCAGCGCAACAATCGGAGGCGGCATGGTAGCCGAGAAAAACATCGACTGACGCTGTTTTGGAAGCTTGGCAATGATGCGTTTTACATCATGCAAAAAACCCATATCCAGCATACGGTCGGCTTCATCCAGAACAAAATGTTCTATATCGTTCAGGTGAATAAATCCCTGATCCATCAGGTCGAGCAAACGACCGGGTGTGGCAACCAGGATTTCGGGTCCCCGTTTCAGGGCATCGGTTTGTTTCAGCTGGGAAACCCCGCCAAAAATGACTACATAATTCAGGCCGGTAAAATGGCCATAGGCTTTAAAACTCTGCCCGATCTGCAATGCAAGTTCGCGGGTAGGGGTTAATATCAAGGCTTTTACTTTGCCTCGTTTTAGATTTTTTTTCTCTGATAATAACTGCAAAATCGGGATAGCAAACGCTGCTGTTTTTCCGGTACCGGTTTGAGCCGAACCAAGAAGGTCAGCTCCTGTTAAGAGAATGGGAATTGATTTGGCCTGGATAGGTGTAGGCCGTTCATAACCTTCAACGTTTAAAGCCCGTTGAATAGGCTCAATTAAATTGAGATCTTTAAATGTCATATTAGTTTGATTGGTAAATAGGCAGGATGAACATCCTGTCCGTAAGGAATGCTCAACTAAGCAATTCCGCTGTAAAGGTAGGACTTGTTTTCCAATTAATACACCAATTAAACATTATCCACTCCCTTTTGTTTACCTAACTCAAAGATAAATCCATAAAATGAGTTTTTCCAATCCCGAATCCAACACGAATCCGAACCCGATACCCTCCCAAAGTCAGGCAGCCGATAACTTCCTCGCAACTGTTCAGCAACACATTCACGATGTCTTCCATCCCAGGGAGAAAATGGATAAACTGACCATTCAGCGCGGCATTGCGGATGAAAAACTGGCGCATATTATGGCTGCCAACCCGCTTGCTGCAGCCATCCCGGTCGAATATGGCGGTCGTGGCGGATTGCTGGAAGAAAATCTTGCGCTTCTTTCGATGGCGGCTTATGAATCGCTGGCCCTTTCGCTTACATTCGGCATCAATTCTGCCCTTTTCCTGCAGCCTTTTGCCCGATATGCCCAGCCTGAGGTTAAAGCTCCGGTATTTAAACGCTTCCTCGAAGATAAAAACATGGGCGGACTCATGATTACCGAGCCCGATCATGGCAGCGATGCCCTGAACATGGATACAGCACATTGGATCGAGAACGAAAATATTCGTCTGAAAGGAACGAAACACTGGGCCGGTCTCACCGGAAAGGCTGATTTCTGGCTCCTTACCGCCCGTAAACGAAATGAAAGCGGTTTGCTCGAACGTGATATCGACTTTTTTCTCTGCGATCAGCATCAGCCAGGACAGAAAATCGTGGTGGAAGAATACTTCGAAAACCTCGGTCTCTATCAGATTCCTTACGGAAGAAACAAAATTGATGTACAGCTTCCGCTCTCCTACCGCTTAATCCCCGAAACCAACGGAGTGCACATGATGCTGAATCTCCTGCACCGCAGCCGTTTGCATT
>CAYLTH010000225.1:0-3777 GCA_964386485.1 uncultured Bacteroidales bacterium
AGAAAGCAGGAAGAGTTGATGTAAATATTTCATTTTCAATTGTTTTAAAGAAGACAGCAAAATTACAAATTCCAATTCAATAAGCCACAAAAAAAAATGTGTGGACGTATCTAAAAAAATTCGATAAATAATTTGCTTTGTATTATCATTCGACTTACCTTTCAGGGTTCAATTTTTCTGATAACTTTATCCATAATCCTTATCTTCATGAAAAGGTATACCCAGCCCCTTGCATTTGTTCTAATCAGTATGCTTTGGATTTCCAATGCTATGAACAACAGTAGTCTAATGGCTCAGAGTCCTCAAATTTCAATCAGTCCTGATACAGTTCATGCGTGGTTGAATACTTGTGGTGATTCGACAACACAAACCCTCAGTATTACCAACAATGGCAGTAGTCCGTTGTTATTCAACATCTTACAATCCGGTTCATTTACTGAAGGATTTGAGGATGGGCTTTCGAAATGGACTAAAACCGGAACCTGGGGTACTACCACAGCTTCGGCATACGAAGGTTTAAACTCGATTACAGAAAGTCCAGGCGGATATTACTCTAACTACTGGAGTAATTACATCGTCATGAAGGATTCGATGATCATTACAAATAAGGACAGTGCAAAACTGAGCTTTTATGAGCGTCATTTTCTGGAGTGTAACTATGACTATCTTTATATACAACTGAGTATTAACAATGGTGCCTTTGTTAATCTGGGGAACCTGAATTGTTCGAACGGTGCATGGACAAATCGTGAGTATAATCTTTCCGGCTATGTTAACAACGGGGATTATATTAAAATACGGTTCTACTTTTACAGTGATATTTCTGTAACTTTAGACGGGGTTTTTATTGATAAGGTGCGTCTGGACGGTATTAGTAACGAGGTTTCATGGATGTCATTGCCGATTACGCTTGGTATAGTACAGCCCGGAGAAACGATGAATCTGGATATGATTTTCCACTCCCTGCTTCAAAGTGGTCTATACAGCAGTCTTTTAAGAATCCAGACGAATGACCCGAACCTTCCTGTTGTTATTGTTCCGTTTTTCCTTCATTTTGACGGGTATCCTATTCTGGGTGTTGAAGATTATCTTCTCGATTATGGCGAAATCATGCAACATACCTCTTTGAAGGATACCGCTTATATTACCAATACCGGCTGTGATGTGCTGGTTGTAAGTTCGATCTATTCGGATCAGCCCGAATTCACTCCGCTTATAACAACATTTACGCTTGCGCCCGGGCTTCAGAAAGCAATCCCTGTTGAGTTTCATCCAACTGTTGCCGGAATCTATGAAGCCGGGATCTATTTTGAATCCAATGATACGATTATTGGCTCTTCCGTTCCCGTATTTACTGTTGCCGGAAGTAGTTTTGCAGCACCTGAAATCAATACGGAGCCTGATACCATATTTATAACAATGAGTTGTGGTGATTCGACCACTGTTCCGGTCACTATCAGCAATAATGGTGGTTCTGATCTCCATCTGCAGTTATCGGTTAATACATCGGCTGAAGGATTGGTTTTACATTACCCGATGGATGGTAATTCCAACGATCTGAGCGGAAACAACCTGAATGGAACGATCTATGGAGCGACCCCGGCACCGGACCGGTTTAACAGACCCGGCCATGCCTTTTCATTTGACGGTGTTAATGATTATATTGATGTGCCGGATGCAGTGTATTTCAATGGGAATTTTACGGTTACTGCCTGGGCCAATGAAACTGCCTTCATGGTGATGTCGCGGCTTTTCGATTTTGGAAACGGCCCTGCGAACAACAATGTACTTGCATGCATGTCGAATGGGACAAACGGAACTTTTTTCGGAGAAATATATTCTAATAATTACAGTGGCGGAAAAATTATGAGTCCGGCCATACTGCCTCTCAACCAATGGGTCCATCTGGCTTTTGTTTACCAATCCGGTCAAATCCGCTTATACAAAAACGGAGAACTCTGGGGAAGCGGATCATCTTATTATACTCCGCAGAATGTTGTCAGGACTATTAATTACATTGCCCGCAGCAACTGGGCTACAGATGGATATTATCAGGGTAGTATTGATGATTTCCGGATCTATAATTATGCATTGAATGATACAGAAATAAACAATGTTTCTTCAGATCAGTCACTCTGGTTAACTGGCGAAACAATACAGGATACCATTGAACCCGGGGCATTTCTGGTTACTGAAGTTGGTATTAACACAACAGATCTTTTTGCAGGATCATATAGTGGCCAAATTGTTATATCAAGCAACGATCCGCTGAACCTAACGACAATTGTTCCGATATTTCTGACAGTAACCGGACAACCGTATGGTGAAATTCAGGCCGGACCACTCCAGCTTGATACCATTATGCAGTATACGGTTACTGAATCATACTTTAAACTTTACAATCATGGATGTGACAGCCTGTATATCTATAATTATTTCTGTTCAGTACCTGAGTTTACTATTCCGGTTTTGGTTGAAACTCCATATATTCTGCCTGGAGATTCTGTCGGAATCCCGGTTTATTTTCATCCACAGGATACAGGATTTTTCGAAGGACTTATTACGCTGGAAACCAATGACGGGGTTTTTAACATTACGGTGGAAGGATATGCAACCGGAGCGCCGGGAATTGGATTTGATCCTGAAAGCCTTACAGCCAATTTTCAGGAATGCGATCAAACTGCCACGCAGGATCTCACTATCTCCAATACAGGTTTAACTGATCTTACATGGCAGGCGAATGCCGGTTCAGGCGCCGGGACAGCACTTGGGTTTAGTGATTACGGTCAGTGGGTGAGTCTGGGGAATCTGGGAACCATGCCTGACCAGGGAACTATCGAATTCTGGCAATGGAGCAGTGCGCTGGTAAATTACAATAACAGTTTCTGTACCAATGGTTTAGATTATTATCAGGGTAATAAAGGTATTCGTTTTGAGGAAAATGAGTATGGGGAATTTGGTGTGGTATTCGGTAATGACAATGCGAATTATTCCGGGTTTAATCTCACCTACAATCTGCCAATAAATTCCTGGCATCACATTGCAGTTAGCTGGGATAAGAATTCGAACCAGGTGTGGACCTATTTCGACGGGAATGTTGTTGTTGATGGTGATTATTGTGACACCTGGGTTACAGAATGGACTGAAGCCTACATTGGTGTTGGCTGGGCCGACTGGCGCTGGTGGAACGGGATGATTGATGAATTCAGAATCTGGAATACAATTCGCACCCAGGCAGACGTACAGAATTATATGACTAAAAGTTTTTCAGGTAATGAGAGCGGACTGATTGCTTATTGGGATATGAATGAAGGATCAGGGAATACGGTTTATGACAAGACTCCAAACAATCATGACGGAACCATGTCGGGAGCCGCCTGGTCAGAATCTGAGGCTCCGATTCAATCCTTTGTTACGGTAGAACCGACATCGGGGACTCTGGCTCCGGGGGATGAAATCATTCTTCAGGTAGGTTTCAATGGAACGGGTTATAATTCAGGGAATCATCCGGGTGAAATCGGATTTTCAACAAATGATCCCCAACACCTTAACTATATTTATCCTGTTAGTATGATCATTGACGGAAATCCCGAAATCACGGTTATACCTGCTGAATTGAATTTTGGGGATGTCATGCAGAATACAACAAAAACAGATTCACTGCTCATTAAAAACACGGGTTGTAAAGAACTGATTATTTCGGAAGTCATTCCCTTAAACTCAATATTCACCTTTCCTGAATTACCCATGGCCATCCCTCCGCATGATTCAGCCTAC
>CAYLTH010000226.1:0-1978 GCA_964386485.1 uncultured Bacteroidales bacterium
CATCAGGTAGCCCGACTGATTCCATACGGCAGGGTTACCAGCTATGGTGCCATTGCTGCTTATCTCGGCACGGCAGGATCCGCCAGAATGGTCGGTTGGGCCATGAATCAAAGTCATTTGTCCGGCGATATTCCGGCACACCGTGTCGTAAACCGAAAAGGCGTTTTAACCGGCAAACATCACTTTGGCGGCCTTGATACCATGCGCATCCTGCTCGAAAATGAAGGAATCCGGGTGGAGGAGAATTCCATTATTGATTTTCAACGCCATTTTTGGGATCCTTCACGTGAATTGAACGATTTCACCTAAATACCACACTATTTTCTATCTTTGAGAAGCACTATCCCACGCCTATGAATACCAGCAACCTGCTCTCCAAACACTTTTTTTTCAGTGAGACCTCCTTCAGTAATCTCATGAAAAAACGCATTTATCATGTTCTGCTGATTTCGAGCAAATATGATGCCTTTATTCTGGAAGAAGACGGCCGGATCGATGAACAGATCTACAATGAGTATGTCAGCCTCAATCTGCGGTATCCGCCTCAGTTTATTCAGGCAGCCTCCGAAAAGGAAGCCTTCAGGATATTGGAGGAAATGAGTATTGATTTGATTATCACGATGTTGAGTGCTGAAAAAACCGAGTCTTTCGATCTTGCGTTTAAAATCAAACAAAACTATCCTCAAAAACCAATTGTCATTTTAACACCCTTTTCACGAGAAATTACCCTGAAATTGCATCAGGAGGATCTCAGTGCAATCGACTATGTATTTTGCTGGCTGGGCAATGCCGATTTGCTGCTGGCCATCATCAAGCTGATCGAGGATAAAATGAATCTTGAACCGGATGTTACTGAAATCGGCGTGCAGGCAATTTTACTGGTGGAAGATAGTATTCGATTCTATTCCAGTTATTTACCTCATCTTTATAAAATCATTTTTCAGCAATCACAATCCTTTATGACAGAAGGATTGAACGAGCACCAGCAGATGTTGCGCATGCGTGGACGGCCCAAAATAATTCTGGCAACCACCTATGAGGATGCCGTTTTATTCTATGAAAAATACAAAAACAACCTGCTGGGGATTATTTCTGATTGCCGGTATCCCCGAAATGGAGAAATCGACAAACATGCCGGCTTTAAACTGGCCGAAAAGGTAAAGAAAGACGATCGCTTCATGCCCATACTTCTTCAATCCTCAGAAGCAGAAAATGAGGCACTTACCAAAGACATGAAGGTTGGTTTTATCTACAAAAGAAGTAAAACGCTGTCGATGGAATTGCGGAATTTCGTCATGGAGTATTTTGCGTTTGGAGATTTCGTTTTTATGGATCCGGATGACGGACGCGAAATTACCCGGGCAGCCGATCTGAAATCGCTGCAACAGAAGATTTTCGAAATCCCGGATAATTGCCTTCAATATCATATCACAAGAAATCATTTTAGTAAATGGTTGAGAGCCAGAGCTTTGTTTCCTATTGCTGAATTGTTTAAAGCCATCGGTCCGGATGATTTTAAAGATCTGGATGATGTCCGGCGTTTCCTGTTCGATTCGATTGCAACTTTCAGGATGAATAAATCACGTGGAATCATTGCCGAATTTTACCGCGACCGCTTTGATGAATACCTCACTTTTACACGCATCGGGAAAGGTTCGATCGGGGGAAAAGCACGCGGACTGGCCTTTCTGGATTCACTCATCAAGCGTAACCGACTGTTCGATAAGTTTCCCGATGTTACGATTACGATACCCCGCACGGTTGTTATCTGTGCCGATGTATTTGATGAATTCATGGAAGAAAACGAGCTGTACAAAATAGCCCTGTCGGATAAAACAGATGAAGAAATTCTGGAATGTTTTCTCCGTGCCCGTCTGCCTTTCCGCATCCATGAGGATTTGTATACGTTTATCTCCGTTGCCAATAACCCGATTGCCATTCGTTCATCAAGTCTGCTGGAAGATTCACATTATCAGCC
>CAYLTH010000226.1:2078-3676 GCA_964386485.1 uncultured Bacteroidales bacterium
AAAATTTCGGATGCCGAGGGCGATGCTGCCCTTCGCTTTGCCGCGTCCACCTTCGATTACGAGAATCATTTGCTGCGCGATGGCATGCATGGCACGGGAAAAAGAGTGATTACCTTTTCGAGTATCCTCAATCACAATGTTTTTCCGCTGGCGGATATTCTGCAGTTTGTCCTTCAATTGGGGCAAAAGGAAATGAATAAACCCATCGAAATTGAATTTGCCTGTGATCTCGACCGGCCCAAAGGAGAACCGAAAATTTTCTACCTCCTGCAAATCCGGCCTATCGTTGAAACCGATGAGCGGGTGCAGATTGATCTCGACAATGTTGTTGAAAATGAGACCATTCTGATGTCGAATGCGGCATTGGGTAATGGAATTATCAATAATCTGACGGATATCGTTTATGTGAAACCCGAATCATTTAATCCGGCTGATACCCAGAAAATTGCCTTGAAAGTGGAGGAAGTAAATGCGCGGTTTTTACAGGATAATACAAATTATATCCTGATTGGTCCGGGCCGCTGGGGTTCAAGCGATCCCTGGCTTGGGATCCCTGTAAAATGGCCACAGATTGCCGCTGCACGGGTCATTATTGAATCGAGTCTCGACAATTACCGGATAGACCCGAGTCAGGGCACCCACTTTTTTCAGAATCTGACTTCCTTCCGGGTTGGGTATTTTACGCTGAATCCAACTGTGAAGGACGGCTATTATGATCTCGCCTACCTGAATGCGCAACCGGCAGTGTATGAAGATGAGTATTTGCGGCATGTTCGCTTTGAGCAGCCGGTGGTAGTGAAGATCGACGGGAAAAAGAACAAGGCAGTAATCCTGAAATAGGCTTCAGATCCGGGTTATTTCAGAATCCGGACTGTCATCGGGATATCGAAAAGGGGCCGGTCGTTGGTATCTGTTTTTACGGCAGCAATTTTATCCACGACGTCCATGCCGCTGATGACTTCCCCAAAAGGCGTATAAAACATGTCCAGATGGGGAGTTCCGCCGATGGTTTTGTAAATTTTTCGTTGTTCCGGAGTATACACAGGCCCTTTTGCTCCATTGTGGTGACGGGCAATTTTGCGGTATAAGGTATCGAGCATTTCATCATTGAACACTTTTCCCTGAACAATGTAGAACTGAGAAGCGGCGCTTTCCATCTTCGGATTGATATCGTCATTCTCGCGTCCCATGGCGATTACACCGCGCTTATGGATGTATTCGGGCACATATTCGAGTGGAATCGTATAGTTGGGGCCTCCGTTTCCCAGCAACTGCCCGGGTTTGGCGTGTTTTGAATCCGGATCCCCGCCCTGAATCATGAAACGCTGTATGACCCGGTGAAACAAAGTACTGTCGAAATACTGTTCCTGCGCCAGTTTGATGAAATTCGCCTTGTGTAGTGGTGTTTTTTCGTAGAGTTTCACCACAATGTCGCCATACGAAGTACTGATCATCACCCGGACTTCAGTTTCAGGTTTATTGCTCGCCAGCACAAACAGCAGCATAGCAAACAAAACAAATCGGATTGTTTTCATGGAGTGAGGGTTTGGTGGGTCAAAGATAGTAAAATAGTGACGCGTGACGCGTGACGGGTGACG
>CAYLTH010000227.1:0-3651 GCA_964386485.1 uncultured Bacteroidales bacterium
TCTGACTATTTTATTTTCTCAGCGGGCATGCAGAAACCCGGAATCGGAGTGGTCAATAAAAAAGGTAAAGTTATTATTCCGTTTGAATTTGAAGGCATTGAAATAAAAAACGGACAAATAATCGGATGGAAGAGCGGCTTACCGGTTTTTTATAATCTTAAAGGAAAACTTTTGAAAAATCCATAATGAAAAAACTTTTAATCCCAAGGTTCAAAACACTGCTGACCGGAATTGTAATGTTCCTGATCAGCTACAGTATGCATGCTCAGATACGGTTTGATGCCGGAGACCTTGAACTCAGTCTGAGTGCAGAAGGAAGGGTTTTATCGTTTAAAAACACGAAAGAAAACAGGGAGTTTATCAGTAAGGATACAGCTTCGTATTTTATTTCACTCCAATCAGGCGGAAAAACACGTAAACCGGTAATTGCACTCCGGATACCCAATTCCGATCTTATCCTGTTTCGGTTTGAAAACAGTCCTGTAGATGTGGAAGTACTCTGTGCAAAGAGGAAAAACCATCTGACGTTCACCATCTTAAAAGCAGAACCCGAAAATCTGGTAGAAGGCCTGAGTTGGGGACCCATTTACACAACTATCAACGAGAAGATCGGGGAAGTGGTCGGCGTGGTCCGGAATACGGATGTCAGTCTGGGGATGCTGGTTTTAAACGCGAAAACCCTCGGTGGATTTTATAACAAAAACGGGTTGAATGAAGATCGAGGATCGCTGGCACTGCCTTGGAAAAACGGGAGCAGCATGCAGGCTTATGCCATGAACCGCAATCGTTTCCGGCAGGTTGAGACGATGGGACATGCCAATATTCCGGTAAAACCCATGATCGGAGAAACCGTTTTTGGCAGCAGTATTGCTCTTTTCTCCTGCAGTGAGCCCAAAACCCTTGATATTATTGAGCAGGTTGTTCTGGAAGAAAAGCTCCCCCACCCTACGTGCAAAGGGATCTGGACTAAAAAAGCCTTCCTTCCCTCACGGTCCTACCTCATTTCCGACTTTAAAGAATCGGAGATTGATGAAATAATCGGTTATGCAAAGCGCGGCGGGTTCTTTTCCCTGTATCATGAAGGACCCTTTAAAAGCTGGGGGCATTATCCATTGGATACATCCTGGTTCCCAAGTGGCATCACCGGGATGAAGCGTTGTGCTGAAAAGGCTAAAGAGGCAGGTTTGAATTTCGGGGTGCATACGCTGACGAATTTCATTTCGACTGATGATCCCTATGTTACGCCTGTTCCTGATAAACGGCTTGCCATTACCGGGTATGGCCTGCTTTCTAAAAATATCGACAGTCAGATGTCGGTTATCCCTATTTCCACGATTGAGTTCTTTAACGACAATCAGAATAACAACCTGCATACAGTGCGAATTGGAGACGAACTGATCACATACAAATCGGTGAACACCAGTCAACCCTACATTTTACTGGAATGTCAGCGCGGTGCCTTTGGAACACAGGCTGCCAGTCATACAGAAAACGATACCGTGAAGAAACTGATCGACCACGCATATAAGGTGTTCTTCCCCGATATTCAGCTGCAGCGGGAAATCGCCGTGAACCTTGCAAAATTCTTTAATGCAGCAGGGATCAGTCATCTGGATTTCGACGGACATGAAGGCTGTTTTGCCTCGGGAGAAGGAGATTATGCTTCGGTGTTGTTTGCCGAAGATTTCTACAAAACCCTGGATCATGAATTTGTGAACGGGACCAGCCGGTCGAAACCGTATTACTGGTACATCAACACCCTGTGCAACTGGGGAGAACCCTGGTATGGCGGGTTTAAGGAAAGCATGCAGGAATACAGAATCAGCAATCAGGCGATGCTGGAACGCAATTATTTTCCGAATATGCTGGGCTGGTATATGCTGACAAAAACCACGACGATGGCTGAAATGGAATGGATGCTTGCCCGCTCAGCCGGATGGAATGCGGGCTTTGCCATGGTTACCCGTTTAAATGCAATCAGGGAGAACGTTTCAGGTCCTGCCCTGCTGGATGCCATACGGATCTGGGAAGAAGCCCGGCTGACGGGCGTATTTACCCCGGAGCAGAAAGAACTGCTTAAAGATCCAAAGCGGGAATTTCACCTCGAAAAGGTTGGAGAAAACGAATGGAAACTCTCTGAACTTACTGAAACCAGATATTGAAGTATTGCGGAATACATAGAAGGCATGCAGGAAAACCCTACCTTTGCCCCGGATTTAAAAAGTCCATAAGACATTATCTATGAACATTTTCGAAGTTTTCAATCTGCCAAAGCCGATTTTCAGAGCATTGGAGGAATTGGGATTTACCGAGCCTACACCGATTCAGGTTGAGGCTTACCCTGTTATTTTATCGGGGAAAGACCTTGTGGGTATTGCCCAGACCGGTACCGGAAAAACCCATGCCTACCTCCTGCCGATCCTGCGGGATCTGCCCTTCTCCAAGCAACTGAATCCCCGCATTCTGATCCTGGTTCCGACCCGTGAACTCGTGGTACAGGTAGCCGAAATGGCGCAACAGCTTACTAAATATACTTCATTGCGTGTTTTGGGCGTGTATGGCGGGGTGAATATCAATACGCAAAAGCTGAAGGTAGAAGCAGGATGTGATATTATTGTCGGGACGCCCGGACGTTTATATGACCTGGCTGTGAGTGGCGTATTGAAACTGAAGGGAATTACCAAACTGGTGATTGATGAGGTAGATGTGATGCTGGATCTCGGATTCCGGCGCCAATTGACCAACATATTTGAAATGCTGCCCGAACGCCGCCAAACCACGATGTTTTCGGCCACGATGACCGATGAAGTGGATGAACTGATTGATGAGTATTTTCACCGCGCCGAACGGATAGCCATTGCCATCAGCGGAACTCCGCTGGCTACCATTGCCCAGGAATGTTATGCTGTTCCCAACTTTTTTACGAAAGTCAACCTTTTAAAACATTTGCTTCTCAGCCGGAAAGAATACCAGAAGGTTCTGGTGTTTGTTTCCAATAAAAAGATGGCTGACCGCCTTTTTACCGAACTGGAAGATCCGTTTATGGCGGAGACTGGCATCATCCATTCGAATAAATCCCAGAACTACCGTCTCCGGTCGATCGAAGAATTTGATCAGGGAAAGAACCGGATTATTGTGGCTACGGATATCATGGCCCGCGGACTGGATCTCGACAAAATAACCCATGTCATCAACTTTGATACCCCCGGATTTCCGGAAAATTACATTCACCGCATCGGAAGAACCGGGCGTGCACAATCCTTTGGAAAATCAATCCTTTTCTACACCGATAAAGAGGAGCCAGCCAAATTGGCTATTGAAGAACTGATGCATTATACCATTCCGCAGGTTGAATTGCCTGAAGATGTGGAGATTAATCCGGAACTGTTACCCGAGGAACGACCTGTTGTCGGATTGAGCAAGAATTTCAACCGCAATGATGTGATTGAGATAAAACAAGGTGCCTTCCACGAAAAAAAGGAAAAGAACCAGAAATCCAATCAGGGTGGATCATACCGACGGAAACTCGCAGCCAAATACAAGAAGCCGAAAACCCGTGGGGATAAAGGCTACAATAAATCGAAAAAGAAGTAAGCCTTACGGTGCCGGAATAAAGGAATTATCCACATCTCCGGTACAAAGACCTTTGAT
>CAYLTH010000228.1:0-3539 GCA_964386485.1 uncultured Bacteroidales bacterium
GCCCGCTTTGTGATTGTTACGCAGTTTCTTTTCTTTCTGGTGCTGAACATTGTTTTCAGAATCCTTGAATTATGATCAAAGCCAGCCATCATCCGATATACCAGTGGTTTTTTCTTCTGTACACAAAATGGAAGCTAAAACGTCATTTTAAACGTGTTGTCATCCGGGGTGAAGGAGAGCCGGATGAGAATTCGATGCTGATTGTGGCCAACCATTTCAGCTGGTGGGATGGATTTATCGTGCTGTTTCTGAATTCCCTGTATTTTCATAAGCAGTTTCATGTCATGATGCTTGAAGATCAGTTACGCAAAAATATTTTTCTGAATAAACTGGGCGCATTCTCTGTTAAAAAATCAGATCGCTCTTTGGTCGAATCCATGAATTATGCGTCAGAATTGCTGCAAAAGCCCCAAAATATGGTTCTTTTCTTCCCGCAAGGCGAATTTCAAAGCCATCATTTACACGAAATCCGCTTCGAAAAAGGTATTCAGCGTCTTGTTAAACAGGCAGCTGCAGGCACCCGCTTTTGCATGATCTGCAACCTGATTGATTACTTCGAGCACGACAAACCAACTCTTACTGTTTATTACAAAATTATCGACAATCCGGTTTCGGAAGATGTTGAATCATTGTATAACACATTTTATACATCATGCATAGCGCAGCAGAAACAATAGCATACGGGCTCAACCTGTTCTTTGTTGGCTTTCTGGCGCTTCGTACCGGAATTGCGCTTCTTAACTTGTTGGGCAGCAACAGCCTGAAAAGATCTGCAGTCGTGCATTCCGGCCTGGTTTCCGTTCTGATCCCCGCACGAAATGAAGAAAAAACCATCGGTAAATTGCTGAATGACCTCGTAAATCAGGATTATCCGGAATTGGAAATTCTGGTTTACAATGATCTGTCCGACGACAATACAGCCATAATCGTGGCAGAAATGGCCCGGAAATATTCACACATTAAACTCCTGAATGGCGGTACTTTGCCCCCGAACTGGCTTGGAAAAAATTACGCCTGCCACCAACTCGCATCGCAAGCAAATGGAAAGGTACTGTTGTTTATGGATTCAGATGTGGTGTTAAACAATACTGCTGTTTCTGATTCTCTGTATTATTTTCATAAAAATAAACTGAGTCTGTTGTCGGTATTTCCAAAACAGCTCATGATTACCACCGGTGAGCGACTCGTTGTTCCGCTGATGAACTGGATCCTGCTCAGCCTGCTTCCGCTATTCTTAATCCGCAGGTCATCGAATCCTGCATTCTCAGCGGCAAACGGACAATGGATGATGTTTGATGCCGCAGTATACCGGCAACATCACTTTCATGAAGTGGTGAAACATCAGCCTGTTGAGGATATCCGGATCATGAAAATAATGAAAAGCGAAGGTTTAGCAGTTCGAACATTGGTTTCCGGCGGACAAATCGCCTGCAGAATGTATGCTTCGTTTGATGAATCCATCCAGGGTTTTGTGAAAAATGTCCGGGAGTTTTTCGGAGGAAGCTATGTTCTGATGACGCTCTTTGCTTTGATCACTACTTTCGGATTTCCTATTCTGCTTTTACATGGAAATATTTTGCTGACAGGCTTATTCATCGGATTGGCGATTCTGCTCCGCCTTTTCGTTTCACTAAACGGTAAGCAAAACATCTTACTCAATTTGTTGCTGGGAATTCCTCAGCAAATCAGCTTTTTTTATCTCTGCCTGAAAGCCATCGCTGCAGGCAGCAAAAAACAAATACAATGGAAAGGAAGAATCATACATACCTCCTGATTATCATCCTGCTCTTCTTGCAGTTTTCTGCTTTGGCAAATACTTCAACGGATATCCGGGAAGGCATTTATCAGGCATTTGTCAGCAATCAGATGACGAAATGGGAGCAACTGATGCTGGAGTTTGAGAAAAAAATGCCTGCAAAAGCGGGATTGGAGCAGCGTTTAGAGCTGGCTTCCTATCATTATGGATATATTGGGTATTGTCTCGGTCAGAAACTGAATCTGAAAGCGGAGTCCTGGATTACCAAAGCTGATGCCAATCTGGATATTCTGCTGAAGGAACATCCCGCATCCGCCGAAGCCCATGCTTTTAAAGGGGCTTTGTTTGGATTTCGGATTGGATTAAGTAACTTTAAAGCTGTTTATCTGGGTCGGAAAAGTGAATCTCACATCAATAAAGCCATGGAGCTGAACCCGCAGAGTTTTCAAAGCTGGCTCGAAACAGCCAATGCTACCTATTACAAACCGGCATTTGTCGGAGGTTCCAAAACAAAAGCACTGACACAATATCAGAAAGCAGTTAGTATTGCAGAAAAAGACCCCGCAAAATTGAAATACAACTGGCTTTACCTGCTCGCACTCACGAATCTGGCCAGAGGCTTTGAAGAGACAAAGCAATATGAAAAGGCCAAAGCTGTGTATGAAAAAGTACTGCGGCATGAACCGGCCTATTTGTGGGTTAAAACCAAATTATTACCTGAATTATTAAAAAAAATATAAATGAAAAAAGTATTGATTGTCGGAACCGGACTCGGTGGAATTACCGCAGCCATACGCCTGGCCAAACTGGGATATCAAGTCGAAATGCTCGAAAAATATCATCAGCCGGGTGGACGTCTGAACCAGATAAAAAAGGACGGATTCACCTTTGATACCGGTCCGACCTTCTTCAGCATGAGCTATGAATTCACTGAATTTGTGAACGATACCGGAATTACGATGCCTTTTGAATTCGTGGAACTGGATCCGCTCTATGTGGTAAATTTCAAAAACGACAGCCGCACTTTCTATATTTACAAGGATTTGAAGAAGTTATCGGCTCAGTTCGAAGGAATTGAACCGGATTTCGAAAACAAACTGCGCCGGTATCTCGATTCAGCCGGATCATTTTTTCACGATACAATGGGTACCGTGGTGAAGCACAATTTTACCGGAATTGCGGATTATGTGTTTACCATGATGTCGGTACCTCCCAAACACATTCCAAAGCTTTTCCGGACAGTCTGGAGTGAGGTCTGCCGCCATTTTGAATCGGATGAAGCCCGGCAGATCCTGTCGCTGGTAGCTTTCTTTCTGGGAGCCACACCTTTTGATACATCGGCTGTTTATTCATTGCTTTCTTACACAGAACTGGTTCACGACGGATATTTCAATGTAAAAGGCGGGATGTATCAGATCGTGAATGGATTGGTTAAAGAAATGGAAAAACTGGGTGTAAAAATTCATTATCAGACCGAGATTAAATCCTTCACCGGGACAAAAAATAAGCTGGATTCTTTAATCGATCAAAAAGGAAAGGTCTGGACTGCAGATATTTACCTTGTGAATGCAGATGCAGCCTGGTGGCGTGGAGCCATTTTCAACCGCCCCAACTTCTCAGTTGAAAAACTGGATAAAATGAAATGGACCTTTGCACCGTTCACGCTGTATCTGGGTCTGAACACCAAAGTAGATTCACTGCATCATCACCATTATTTACTGGGCGACAATTTTGAGGAATATGCAAAAGATGTCTTCACCAAAAGCACCATGGACGAAAGCCC
>CAYLTH010000229.1:0-1286 GCA_964386485.1 uncultured Bacteroidales bacterium
CGCGATATGGCACGCTTTGGTATTCTCATCCAGAATCATGGAATCTGGAATACAGATACTGTTTTGTTGGATACCAATTATTTTCATCAAATGGTAAACAGTTCACAATCAATAAACAAGAGCTATGGTTATTTGTGGTGGCTCAATGGAAAGGGATCTCACATGCTACCGGATCTGCAATGGGTTTTTAATACAGATTTGATTCCCGCCGCACCGGATGATTGTTTTGCGGCATTGGGCAAAAATGACCAAAAGTTGTATGTAGTTCCTTCTCAGGGACTTGTCGTAGTTCGTATGGGTGATATTTCAGGATTAACACATCTGGCAACCCAATCTTTTGACAATGAATTGTGGACAAGGTTGATGATAGCCATGGGACAACAACCTTCCTACAGCATCAGCGGCAGTATTACCTATGCCAATGTGTTTGCTTCAGCCTTGGATAGTACTCAGGTTATTTTATTGGATAGTATTGGTAATGAATTAGATACATGTTATACGGATGCAAATGGTTCGTTTACCTTTCCGGAAGTTTATCCCGGCCAATACAGTTTCAGGCTATCTACAACCAAATCCTGGGGTGGAGTGAATGCAACGGATTGTCTGCTGATTCTGAAGCATTTTGTAAATATGACAAACCTGACAGGCATTGCACTTCAGGCTGCTGATGTTTCGGGTGATGCCATTGTTAATTCGGTGGATGCACTTTTGGCAGCAAAACGTTTTACCGGGATGAATACAACGTTTCCTGCCGGTGACTGGACCTTTTCTCCCACGGTGATTGAGTTGACTGAAAGTATTTTTAGCCTCGATATCAAGGCTTTATGCTATGGAGATGTGAATGGATCTTTAATTCCCTAATAGAATCAGGGCTGAACGATCAACTTTTGCGAAACAGACGGAAAACCATCGGCCGTGACACGCAGAAAATAAGCCCCTGCCCGAATACCCTGAATATCAAGTGCCAAATTATTGCCGGCTGGGATACGGGCCTGAAAGGAGCGAACTTCGTTTCCGCTGACATCATATAGAATGGCACTGATCTGACGTCCGGTCATGGCATTGAAATACAGATAGGCAATATCAGAACAGGGATTGCTTATCCGAAACCAGGGTTGATTGAATCCCCGATCTGTTAACCCGAGTGCTTTTTCAACTCTTAAATCCATCAAAACCGGCAAATGATCGCTGTTTCCATACAGGGCCTCGATTACATTCTGCGGTGCTGCCGGGTTTTGCGGGGGTGCATTGACGGCACTGTTGAAATGCTGGCCATCCTGACCCAG
>CAYLTH010000229.1:1386-3478 GCA_964386485.1 uncultured Bacteroidales bacterium
TTGATAATCAGGAATATGAATACAATAAGTGTTTTTTTCAATTGTGTTTTATTTATGGAATTTGCGGATAAACTCTTCAACTTCCGGCACACCACCCTGATAGACCAGATATCCGTTGTAAGGTTCCCTGTCGGTAATTTCATCATTCACCGGTTTAAGCATCAGTTCGCGGACTTTTTCCGGATCATTGGTCTGGCCCAGTACCCAGCCCAATTTGATATAGGCAGCTTCCGGAAGCATGTTTTCGGCAGGGATAATGCCTTTGGCCATCAGGTCGCGTCCGGTATCATATACATTCATATGCACATAGCCCCACAAAGTCTGAACGGTCATATACATGTGAACGCCTTTTTTGGCAGCGCGTTCGATGGCAGGATAAAGCGGTTTGTTCACGTGGCCCAATCCGGTTCCGGCGATGACAATGCCTTTATAGCCGTTATCAACCAGTGAATCAATGATATCCGGCATCATGTTCGGATAATAATAGATAATAGCGACCTTTTCTTCAAAATAGGGAAGTATGGTCACATTGTTATCTTTCCGGCGATGATTGTAAACCGGTTTGAGGTTTTTAACACCGGCCCGGGTTACTGTAGCCAGCGGAATATCGCCAATAGTCCGGAAAGTTGACCGATACGAGGAATGCATTTTGCGTACGCGGGTTCCGCGGTGCAGCAGTCCGTATTCATCCGAAGTCGGACCAAACATACAAACCATGACTTCGGCAATGTCGCCATGACCTGCCGCTGTGCAGGCATGCATCAGGTTGAGGGCTGCATCCGAGCTGGGACGGTCGGAAGAACGTTGAGAACCTACCAGAACAATGGGTACAGGCGGGTTTTGTACCATATAGGTTAAGGCAGCGGCTGTATGGTGCAGGGTATCGGTACCATGACCAATGACAATGCCTTCCACGCCTTTCTCGATTTCCTGTCCGATCACCACGGCCAGTTTTTTATACTGTTCCGGTCCCATATTCTCACTGAAAACAGCAAAAATCTTCTCCGTGGTCAGATTACAGATGTCAGCAAGTTCGGGCACGGCACCATAGAGCTCACCGGGAGAGAAAGCAGGAATCACGGCTCCGGTACGGTAGTCGAGCCGGGAGGCAATGGTTCCGCCTGTTCCGATCAGTTTCACCTTCGGAAGGCCGGCTGTATAAGGGAATTCTTTTTCAGGAATCTTGTAAACCGCTTTCTTGTAGCCGGTTTCCTTCATATCCTTAATGGTAAAAATATCAATCCCGACATTGTAGCCGGTGGGTATTTTCAGCACGATGTGTTTATCATCATCGTTTTCGGATCGGGGTAAAATTGTTCCGTTGAAACTGCCCCGATTGGTTTCTATCGTGGCTTGTCCCCATACGCGAACGTGAAATTTTTTCAATGTTTCTAAGGCGGCACCTTTATATCCCTGGAAGAAATCTTCAGTCATAACGAGTAGTTTATTGTTCAACAATCCGGGAAAGTTCATTCATGGCCATATTTCCGGTAGCCATTCTCCTGAGTTGCCCCATAATCCAGCGGTTCCGGGCTTCGTCCCCTTCATGGAACATGATTTCTTTGTATTTGCTTTTCAGAAATGGGATATGGGCCAGGATATCTTCTTTATTAATTTTCTTGAATTTGATGGAAGTCAGGATGGATTCCATGTCCATTTTCGGATGCTGATAAAGATGAGGCAGCATGGCATAGGCCAGATCGATCGTCAGATTATTGTCTGTCAGATATTTCAACAGCTCAAAAACCTGATGGTAGCGGAATTCGCGACCACGAACATAGTGTCCTTCCACAAATTTCAGGCGATGACCGAACAATGTTCCGGCAACGGATGCTTTTATACCCAACTCATTGATAATCCGTTCGATTTCAGGATAGAGGTTGTTTTTGAAGATATAGGTAAAGGTATCTTCCGGGATGCCCCATTGCAGCATTCTTCCATAGCGGTCGCGCACTTCTTCCGGCAGGTTTTCACCCAGTTTGGTGATGTGTTCATCGGCCAGTGGAATAGGAGGGGAGTCGGTATCGGGATACATACGATCGGCACCCGGTAAAACGCGTTCGAAAATGGTGGTTCCGTCTTCAAACGATTT
>CAYLTH010000230.1:0-3443 GCA_964386485.1 uncultured Bacteroidales bacterium
TACCGATAATGTTCAAGGCCGGGCGAATGGTATCCGGATAATTCCGGGTTAAACCGCTGACCATGGCATGCGCATAGCCTGTTTCAACAAGCATTGGTGCATAATAATTGCGGTGGAGCATCAAATCCTGGGCAGCAGTCAAAGTAACTCCCTTGCGACGGCGTTTTTCGAACAGGAGTTGTGCAAATTCGCGACGGGTTTCCATAACGGCTTCCGATTTCGGATCGATGATTTCGACGTTCGGTAATTCCAGTTCTGTTTCCCGGATCACTTCCCGGATCATTTTTTCATTTCCAAGAAGAATGGGAATAGCAAGGCCTTCATTTACGCAGATTTCTGCTGCTTTGAGCATTTTGTAATTTTCGGCTTCAGCAAATACCACGCGTTTGGGTTGATTCTTGGCACGTGTTTTTATTTGCCGGATGAGCGGATTTGTGGTTCCAAGTCGTTTGCCCAGTTCTTCTTTGTAGGCTTCCCAGTTGGTGATGGGTTTTCGGGCAACACCTGTTTCCATGGCTGCTCTAGCTACGGCAGGAGCAACAACGGTAATCAGACGCGGGTCAAAGGGTTTTGGAATAATATAATCTTTCCCGAAATGCAGATTTGTAATGTGATAAGCAATATTCACTTCATCCGGAACCGGCATTTTAGCCAGTTCGGCTAATGCAAGGGATGCCGCCAGTTTCATTTCTTCATTGATAGATGTTGCCCAGACATCCAAAGCACCTCTGAAAATATAGGGGAACCCCAAAACATTGTTGATCTGGTTTGGAAAGTCGGAACGACCTGTAGCCATGATAATATCATCACGGGTTTCGACGGCTTCATTATACATGATTTCCGGAACCGGATTAGCCAAAGCAAAAACGATCGGCTGGTCATTCATTGTTAGTAACCATTCTTTCTTTAATACACCGGCAACAGATAATCCCAGAAACATGTCAGCTCCAACAAGAGCTTCCTGTAAAGTCATATCCGGATGATCAACAGCAAATTCGAGTTTTGCTTTGTTGAGATCGGTGCGGCCTTTGTGCAGAAGTCCTTTACTGTCGAACATCAGGATATTGTTCGGACTGACACCAAGCATTTTATACAGCCTTGTGCAGGAAATAGCAGAAGCACCCGCCCCGTTAATTACAACCTTAATGGTTTCAATCTTACGGTTTGTAAGTTCAATAGCATTCAGAAGGCCGGCAGAGGTTATAATTGCTGTTCCATGCTGATCATCATGCATAACCGGGATGTTCAGGGCCGCTTTAACACGTTCTTCCACTTCAAAACATTCCGGAGCCTTGATATCTTCCAGATTGATCCCCCCAAATGTAGGAGCAATATCAATAATTGTTTTGACGAGATCATCGATATTCTTTGAATTTACTTCAATATCGAACACATCAATATCGGCAAAGATTTTGAACAACAGCCCTTTACCTTCCATAACAGGTTTGCCAGCCTCTGTGCCGATATCGCCCAACCCGAGTACTGCTGTTCCATTAGAAATAACGGCAACAAGGTTTCCTTTTGCAGTATACTTGTAAACATCATCCGGATTTTTTTGAATGAGCAGACAGGGTTCTGCCACACCCGGTGAATAAGCCATTGATAAATCACGTTGTGTTGCGTACGGTTTGGTCGGAACGACTTCGATCTTTCCGGGCCGGCCCAAAGCATGATAACTCAGGGCGTCTTTGTTAAATGTGTTGTCCATTGGTTTTGTTGTATGTAGTAAACTGAATATGATGATATTCAAATGAGTAGCTACAAACCTAATGTTTTTTCAGGTAGGTTGCAAGCAAAAAGAAAAAGAAGTTGAAAAGAAAATTATGGCTTAACAGCTTTGTTTTTGAAGGCTTCAACACCGCTATCCAGGAACTTGACAAAATTGTCGATATCCAGGTTATAGGATTGTGCTTTTACGAGGATCTGACCAGTGGTGTCCAGTAATACATAGTAAGGCTGAGCATTCACATTGAAGCGGGAAATCTGCAAATCAGCATATTTTTTGCCAATAGTTTTCTTTACTTTCCCATCGTGTTTTGATGTAATCCATTCTGATTCAGGGATTTCTGTTTTATCATCAACATACAATGCAATGATGACAAAATTTTCTTTCATCCTTTTCAGTACATCCGGGTGCGACCAGACATTGGCTTCCATTTCACGGCAGTTAACACAACCATGGCCGGTAAAATCAATAAAAATGGGTTTGTTGAGCTTTTTTGCGCAGGCCAGACCCTGTTCATAATCGAAATATCCTTTAAGACCATGTGGCAAATGCAGTTTATCAGCGTATTTTGGAGCTTCACATAAACCGGAAGGATCTGATTTTGCTGTACTGTTGCTACCGCCTATTATCAGTTCAGCGTTCTTCCTGACTATTTCATTCAGGTCGAAATCATGGCTGGATTGAGGCGGGAGGTATCCTGATAAAGCTTTTAGAGGTGCTCCGAACATGCCCGGGATCATATACATCACGAAAGTAAAGGTGATAATGGCGAGCATCAGTCGTGGTACTCCGAGAAATTTCAGGTCACTGTCGTGAGAAAATTTAAGTTTTCCGAGCAGGTATAATCCCATGAGGAAGAAAATCACGATCCAGAAAGCCAGGTAAATTTCCCGGTCGAGAATACCCCAATGGTAAGTTTGGTCAGCAATGCTTAAGAATTTTAGTCCGAGTGCCAGTTCGAGGAAACCCAGGACAACTTTCACGGAATTCAGCCAGCCGCCGGATTTCGGCATGCTTTTCAGCCAATGCGGGAAAAAAGCGAAAAGGGCAAAGGGTAAGGCAAAGGCCAGGGAGAAACCAAACATACCCACGATTGGTTCGAGAATCTGCCCGCCTGCGGATTCTACCAGAATGGCACCCACAATCGGGCCTGTACAGGAAAAGGAAACAAGAACAAGGGTGAAAGCCATAAAGAATGCTCCCATTAGTCCTCCTTTTTCGGCTTTTTCATCTGATTTATTAACAATCCATGAGGGCAGGGTTATTTCGAACATTCCCAGGAATGAGGCTGCAAAAAAGACAAAAATCAGGAAAAAGAAAACATTCGGGATCCAATGGGTACTGAGGAAATTAGCAAAATTAGCGCCAAGGGTTACTGCTACAATGGTTCCGATTACGGTGTAAATCAGAATGATGGAGAATCCAAAAACAAAGGCTTCAAACTTAGCTTTGGCTTTGTTTTTATCTTTCATAAAGAAAGTTACCGTCATCGGGATCATGGGGAACACGCAGGGTGTTACAATGGCAGCGAGTCCCGCCAGAAATGAAAAGAAAAACAGTGTCCATAAGTTTTTCTTTATATCATCAAAGTCGGTGCTTTCTTTGCTGATGGAACCGGGATCTGCAATTTTTGCAGTATCAACAACTGCCGAACCTGCTGTGTCTTTTTTTGCAACCGTATCAATGGGTTCCACTGAAGTAGCAGCAGCCGTGATGT
>CAYLTH010000231.1:0-3398 GCA_964386485.1 uncultured Bacteroidales bacterium
ATTCCTCAGCCGTTCCGCTTCCCGAATTCATCTGTTCGATCAGCAATTTCTTCTCATTTTCCATTGTGTGGATTTCGTTCTCCAGCTGCTCAAATTCCTGACGCAGTTTATAGCTCAGACCGGGTTTGGATGTCTTTGGAACGACGACCTCATTTTTCTGTTTGTCGGCAGCAAGTTTCCGTCGAAGCGCCTGATCATGAATGTCTTTCTTGCGCCTGTATTCCGAATAACTGCCGTAATAATCCTTGATTTTACCTTTTCCTTCGAATACAAAAATGTGATCCGCCAGTTTATCAATGAAAAAGCGGTCGTGGGAAATGAAGATCACACAGCCTTCAAAATGTTTGAGAAAATCTTCCAGGATTCCCAGCGTGAAAATGTCGAGATCATTGGTGGGTTCATCCAGCAGCAGGAAATTCGGATTTTGGATCAGGGTGATGAGCAGCGAGAGTTTACGCCTTTCGCCGCCACTCAGATTATGATAATAATTGTATTGGGTATCGGCATTAAACCCAAAGTGAAACAAAAATTGCGAAGCCGACATTTCACGGCCTTTTCCGAGTGGAATAACCTCTGCAACTTCTTTAACAATATCGATAATGCGCTTATCATCAGGCGGTTGGATGCCTTCCTGTGTAAAGTGACCAAATTGTATGGTCAGTCCTTTTACAACCCGCCCCTTATCCGGTCTGATTTCGCCGGAGATCATCTGCATCAGGGTAGTTTTTCCGGAACCGTTTCGTCCGACAATCCCGATTTTCTCACCTCGTTTGAAAACATGGGAGAAATCATCAAGGATGACCAGATTGCCGTAACTTTTGCATATATTGTTGATTTCCAATATCTTATTTCCGATGCGTTGCGACTGAACAATGAGCTCGGCGGCTTTGGGAGCCAGCTTTTTGGACGATTTTTCTTTTAGATCATAGAATGAATCGATACGGGCTTTGGCTTTGGTGGTGCGGGCCTGAGGCGATTGCCGCATCCATTCGAGTTCCTGTCGGTAAAGGCCTCTGTTTTTATCCAGTTCGGCGGCTTCATTGTAATCGCGTTCAGTTTTCTTTTCGAGATAATAACCATAGTTGCCGTTGTAGCGGTACATTTTTCCGTTTTCCAGCTCGAAAATGGTATCACAGATTGAATCGAGGAAATACCGGTCGTGGGTTACCAGCAGGAGGGTGAGTTTTTCGCGTTTCAGGTATTCTTCCAGCCATTCAATCATTTCGATGTCCAGATGGTTGGTTGGTTCGTCAAGGATCAGTAAATCAACTTCTTCGATGAGGGTTTTGGCCAGGGCCAGTTTCTTTTTCATCCCGCCACTCAGGGTACTGACAATCTGATTGATATCTGTAATCTGAAACCGTCCGAGAATTTCCATCATTTTGGCTTCGAAATCCCAGGCATTGAGGCGATCCATTTCGGCCATACAGCGTTCAAATACCTGGTGATTAGCCGGATTATCGTGGTATTTGAGTTCGATCATCGACTTTTCATATTCCCGGATTGCTTTGATGAAATCGTTATCAGAAGCGAGTAATACCTCAATAACGGATGAAGAAGGATTGAATTCGGGGTTTTGCGAAAGATAGGCCATGCGCATGGCATTGCGGATAATGACCTGGCCGGTATCGGGACTGTCATACCCTGTAATAATGTTGAGCAGGCTGGTTTTACCCGAGCCGTTTCGCGCGATTAATGCAGCTTTCTGGCCCACATCGAGACCCATGGTAATTTGCTCAAAGAGCAGTCTTTCTCCAAACGATTTTGATACGTTTTCAACGGTAAGGCAATTCATGGGGCAAAGGTAATGAAAAGAAGATGTGCTAATTTGCTAATTTGCTGATGTGGAAATGTGCTGATTGATTTGATGATTTGATGATTTGGAGATTTGATGATTTGGATTTTCCTTTTCCCTTTTTCCTTTTTCCTTTTTCCTTTTACCTATACCTCAGTCAAAGGGACATGCCATGGCATGCCCTTACAGAATTGTATTTCCCTGAAGGGGTTGAATCTCAATAACCGTGGGTGCAGCCCACGGACCAGGAATGCCCCGACCCACTCACCGCCCTGAAGGGGCAAAACATTGAATAACCGTGGGTGAAGCCCACGGATGAGCGATACTCCCGATGCCCTCCTTGCCCTGAAATGGCTGAATATCAGTGGCTAAGAACTAATACAGTATGGACTGGCTCCGCAAAAATTATATATTTGCCGTATGGCAATAGCCAAAGAACCTGAATAATTAATATGTTGGTGATAAAAATAAAATTCCAGTATATTTGTTTTGGAATTCGGGCAAATTCCATAATTCCCGTACCTGATATAATTCATACAATAGAAACATGCCATATGTATTTGCAAATCAGAAGGTTCATTTTTGGCTTGAGCTTCAGTATTTTCTTAATTCTGGTCGCTGTACTTTTTAATTCCTTTCAATCTGGAAGACATAATCCGTCATATTCCGAAGCAGGTATGGGGCATGATACGCTGGCGTTCAATTTGCCTTTTGTAGAAGTGATCTCCCTTTCAAACGGAAAGGAGAGTATAGATACTGCCTTATCAAGGTCGGTTCGGAAAATTCTTGTGGAAGGCACCGTTGATTTGCTTGACCGAAAATATGTTATAGAGACCGTAAAGAGTGATCTGACAATTGAAGTTTTTGAACAACCAGCGGTTATGGGTTATCTTGACAGCCTTTCTAAAATGGGCAAACGGTTTCGCGATTTAGGTATTCCTGACCTTTTGTGGCAGCTTTTTCCTTCAAAAGGCCGGTATTGTCTGCTCATGCTTTACAGTGGAAAATATAACTCGAATTTCCAACCATACCATAATCAACGGCAGTCAATGGTTCATAATTCGATTATAAATGGTCCGGGATTGGTGAACAGTAATCTGGAGATCCTGCTTTTTGACAGGGTAGAACGAAAACTGCTTGAAATTGACCAGTTCTCCACCAACAAAGATCCCCGTGTTGCAGACGATCTGGATGCATTGCTGCATAAAGCACTTAAAAGCATTTATTACCGGTAATTTTTTTTATCCTAAGGATTAACAGAAGATTTGGAGATTTGATGATTTGGAGATTTGATGATGATTTTGGTTCGATTTTCCTTTACCCTTTTTCCTTTTACCTTTTCCCTTTTTCCTTTACCTCAGTCAAAGGGACATGCCATGGCATGCCCTTACAGAATTGTATTTCCCTGAAGGGGTTGAATCTCAATAACCGTGGGTGCAGCCCACGGCCTGGGAATGCCCCGACCTACTCATCGCCCTGAAGGGGCAAAACAATGAATAACCGTGGGTGCAGCCCACGGACGAGCGATACCCCCGATGCCCTACTTGCCCTGAAGGGGCTGAATATCAGATGATAAGATCTAATGCCACATGGACTGGCCCCA
>CAYLTH010000232.1:0-3391 GCA_964386485.1 uncultured Bacteroidales bacterium
AGGTGGTAACCGAATAACCATGACCGCTTGCTGACATCTTTCGGAGAATTTCATCAACCGGTTTATCCGCAACACCGGCTTTATTTCGCTGGAATGAGTTCATAATCAAACCCATAATCACATCATGGTCATCATTGAATTTGAAGGTAACCTGATCTTTTTCGGCTTTTTTCATGTCGTTCCGGCGCTCTCCGGCCATATTCTGCCAAAGTTCCTCCTCGGATAATTCCAGATCCAGTAAATAGGTATAGCGTGGAACAACCTTGTAATTAGCCCATACAAAAGGTTGATAATCAATATATTTACCTGGAAATGAACACGACAATACGGCAGGACTCAGGGATTTGAAAAATTCAATAATGGCATCAAAAACCTTTTTATGAAATCCGTTTACTGCAGCGGGATTCTTTGATATGTTATTGTAAAACAAGGCATTATGAGGCATAAAAGGCGGACTCTTGACAAGCCTGATTCCTCCTTTTTTAGAAAGCTGCAGGACAAATCCACCAATGAGTTTGCCATTGTCGTCGAAGATCCCGCAACGTTGGAGCGAATCGCCGTAAATATTTAGCCATTCGGGCGAGGAAAAGGCATTTCCCTCTGCCCGCGAAAGCAGATCAAATGCTTCCCAATACTCCTGTTTTAAAATCTCAACTTTCATGTAATATCTTCTTATACAAATCGATAAGTCGTTTACTTTCTGTTTCCCAGTTCAGTTCTTCTCTTACTCTCTTTAGCCCCATCTCCCCTAAACGCATACGCAGTTCTTCGTTTTCGACCAATTTACTGATCTCTGCAGCAATGGATTCCGGTTTCATCGGATCTGCAAAAACAGCGCAACCCTTAAACATTTCTTTCCAAAACGGAAAATCAGATACGATCATTGGCAGTCCAAAAGCCATGTATTCAAAGGCCTTAACCGGCAGACTTGTCAGGTAATTCCGGATGGGATACAGCATGGCCACCCCGATATCCGATGTGGCAACTTCACTATAAACGTCCTTTAATGACATAAATCCTTTATATTCAACATATTGCCAACCGGGAGAAGCCTTACATTCCTGCTCATAGGCTTCATCATCGAATTTTCCTATTAGTTTCAGGCGTATAGGAAAAGACATAAGTGACAGTGAATCAATGATTTCCCTGATACCCCGTATTTGAGTGAGTCCACCTGCATAAACCAGAGTAGTTACACCCTTGCTATGTTGCTCATTATGAATATCTTCTGTCCAATTAAACAAAGGAAAATTCCGAATAACACTCGTTTTAGAGGAAGGAAATTTTCGGGCAATATCATCGGTTGCTGCAACAATGCCCTGGAAGAAAAGGCAGCAAAACTTTTCGGTAAGATGAACAAGCCGGGAAAGCAGCCAGCGAAACCAAGTCGGTTTGATCCAGGGTTTATATCGAACCTGCTGGGTAATATTTTCGTGGACATCATACACGACCTTCTTCCCGCTAAGTCTCAGAAATACAGCCATTAGCATCAGTTCCGGGTCATGAAAATGAAAAAGTTCTGCCCGGGTTTGTTTCGCAAGCCGGTATGCCGCCATGCTTCCGCGGATGAGCCTGTTGAACCGTCCGTTGAAAACAGGCAGGCTGATGATCTGTATCCCGGGATACACAAATGAATCGGGATTCGCAACCACGTAACTCACATCAAAGCCGCTCTCTTTCAACGAATTGCATTCCTTGAACAGGATGCGGTCGTCGAGAACCGGATGTACCGTACTGATATGACAAACTTTCCTGCTCATGAATCCCAGCGAACATTAAATGTCTTTTCCCAGACTGCAATATTAAACAATCTCCACAATACCGTACTATCATCAGTCTGCACAGCCTGATTCCCTGTAAGCTTTTGTATGATAGCCGAATTAGCAATAACCTTGTGAAATTCAACGGATTGTGATTTCACCCAATCCTCCGGCGCCTCAAAACCGAACTTATTTTTTCGCCAGATAATTTCATCCGGAAGTTTCCCTTTCATACTGTCGCGCAGGATAAACTTTGACCATCCATTCCTGATTTTCCAATCTATACCCAATGACAAAGCATATTCGACCAGCCGATAATCCAAAAAGGGCAAACGGGCCTCTACCGACCAGGCCATGGAATTTTTATCTTCATATTTCAGGAGATGGGGCAGCTGAAAGCGACTAATTTCCCGGATCTGAAGTGCATTGTGGTTGGATCCGGCGAGTTGACTTAAAATTGAAAAATCGTATGTGTTTAAATATCTGCTGCTTACAAATCCAAACCGGGATTTAACACGCTGCTTCCGGATTTGGGGAAACGAAAAGTAAAGGGTGTATAAAAGCAAATCTTTCAGACTCAGTTTTGAGTTCAGAGAAAGTTGGCGAAAGGCAGATAATTTAGCAAGCAACGGGATTTCAGCAAGATACGAGGCGAAATAACGTTCATAACCCAGGAGGGTTTCATCCCCGCCCTGTCCGTCGAGCAACACGATCAATCCGTGTTTCCGGGCTTGTCGCATTACATTGTATTGCATAAGAACAGACGGACTGCCAAAGGGTTCTTCCTGAACGCGGATTACCTCGGCACATTCCTGCATCAGATCCGAATAGGAAGGTTCGGTAATGATCAGATTCAATCCTGAAAAATCAGCAACCATTCGGGCATAATCACTTTCGTCACCTGCCTTATCCACTGATTTTGCGTGAATTGCGGAAAATGCCTCGTTTCCCGGAATGGCATACAAACCGGCAGCCGTGGCGGCAATGGCCGAACTATCGAGGCCTCCGCTCAGGCAGGTTCCTACTTTTACATCGCTGCGCAACCGCATGGCCACAGCATCAGAAAACAAAGCGCGGAAATGCGCTGTTGATTGAATTTCTTCTGTTCTGGCCTTTACACCTTCGGTCAGGTCGTAATACTTTTTAATCTCAAACTCTTGTTTATCAATTGAATACAAAAGGTAATGCGCTGCCGGCAATTTTTTAATCCCGGAAAAAAAGCAATCTTCCCGGTGATCTTCAAGTCCGGTAAATAAATAATCGAGCAATACCTGCTGATTCACCCGGGCATCGCCTGTGAGCTCAAGCAATTGCCGGATTTCGGATCCAAACAGAAACCGGGAATCCCGGGAAGTATAGTAAAAGGGTTTAACGCCAAAACGATCACGGCTGCAGAAAAGCAGTTTTTTAACCCGATCGTATAGCGCAAACGACCACATTCCGTTAAAGCGGTTCAGACAGTCGACGCCCCAGCAGTCGTAAGCCTTCAGCAAAACTTCCGTATCCGTTTGATAACTAATCGTATAGCCTTTGGCCTCCAGCTCTTTCCCGATTTCAATATAGTTATAGATTTCACCATTAAACGTGATCACATACTGATCATCCAGTGCCATGGGCTGTATGCCTTCATC
>CAYLTH010000233.1:0-3384 GCA_964386485.1 uncultured Bacteroidales bacterium
TTACCTCCTCCTTTTCCAGCAAATCCGCTTTCATTGCCCGCCCCGGTATTTGGTGCATTCCAGTAAGTAAAACCGGTCTCCTTCATTTTCCCCCCAGCCAGGGGTTCTCCTCCAAGAATAACAACCAGTACAGCCCATTCACTATCGGTTGGAATATGAAATCCGGCCGGACAAATTCCCTGGGTTCCGGCTAGGGTTGTGTAGGCCATCATTTCAGTCCACTGATAGAGTCCGCCATAGGTATTACACAGATTGGTATCATTATCATAGCAATACTTCTCAATGATCCCGTTATTGGCCTGATTGGCAGTACCTTCGACAAAATTCCCAATATTAAGATTGGCTGCCATCCAGCATTGCTGTCCAATCTTTACAGTAGGATAATGTTGCCCGTCACGCAGATCCGGAAGATTATCGCCGCAGATCAGAAACTGGTCATTATCAGGAATATACGATCCATTCACATCTCCCATACATAAGCCATAACAAGAAATGGGCTCCTGCATAATGCCATTCACCAAAACATTATAAGGATTAAAGGTCCAATCACCGGAAGAAAATTCGGAAATCATCCCGGTAAATCGTTTGGCGATGAGCATCGCATCGAGACTATTCACGATGCCATTCGCATTCACATCCGCAGCCATCATCGAAATACTGTCTAATTGAGTCAGCCCGACAAAATACTTCATAGTTAAAAAGGCATCAGTTGAATTAACACCTCCCCAGGGATGATTTGGCTTGATCAGGATCTGGTACATTCCGTCAGTCAAATTCTCAAACGAAAACATTCCGTCGGATCCGGAGTAAACAGAATCAAGCGGATTCCCGAGACTATCCATCAGAATAACGCCCGCAACCCGCAAATTTGTTGAATCAGCATTCAGATACCGAACCCTTCCCTGAAGATTTCCTCCCAGACACAGGGATCCAAATACAACTAAAAAACCGGTGATAATCAATAAATATTTCATAACAGAAGGATATTATTGTTTGACAAAAAACAATCTTATAATACCGCATTAATCCTGATCAGCTCCTCTTTACCAAAGGCAGTACAATTCTGACATTTGATATGGTTTTCAAGTCCGTCAATCAGTTTATGACATTTCTTGCATTTATACCAATCCCTGTCAAATTCAACATTTCCTCCTTCAATTTCAATAGCAAGTCCCTCCACAAAAGCTTTTGCTATTTTCTTCAAAGCACGATTATATACCCTCGTGAAGGTAGGTCTTGAAATATTCATCAGTTCTGCTGCCTTATCCTGTGAAAGATTTTGATAATCAATTAATTTAATGCTTTCAAACTCATCAAACTGAATCTTTACAACCTTAAGCTCACACATAGGCATTCCAAAAGGTTTGAATCCTGCCATTCTCGGTGGATGACAAATCATGCGGTTTCTTTCTGGTCTGGCCATTATTCTTCGTGTTTTACCAATTTTTTCAAATCAGGCAAAATAAGATAAATGAAGAAAACAGCCGACACAAGAAGCAAAATTTTACCAGCTATACAATACGAATTACAGTTGAAATCTTCACCCACCCCAAAAAGACAGGAAGAGCATCCAATCAAAACCATAACTACATAATCTGCCAATAATAGTAGTGGCAGAATAAGCCCGAATTTAACCAATAATGATGCTTTCATGGCAGTAATTTTTTACAAATATAATGAACGTACGTTCAAAATGCAAATTAATTTTTACCTTTGCAAAAAACAATTCAATACTATAATTAAAACTATGGATACTAATCACTTTGATCAGGTGGCAAAAACCTGGGATGAAAACCCGATACATAAGGATAGAACTCTGGCAATTGCAGCACAATTAGAAAACAGGACAGAATTCCGTGAAGGGATGACTGCTCTGGAATTTGGTTCAGGGACCGGATTGCTCAGTTTTGCCCTTAAAGACCGGCTTACAGAGATTATCATGATGGATAATTCTGTTGAAATGAACCGACAGGCATTAATGAAAACCGAAGCTTCAGGTACAAGCCATCTAAAACCGGTTTTGTTTAATCTCGAATCGGAGGATTATAAAGAAGGAACATTTGATATGATCTTTACCCAGATGGCTATGCATCACGTTGTGGATATAAATGCTCTTCTGATTAAATTCCATGCACTGCTAAATGAAGGTGGAACACTGGCCATTGCTGACTTATACACAGAAGACGGAACTTTCCATGACCGCAGCTTTGATGGTCATTTTGGCTTTGATCCTGAAACGCTGATTGAGCAGGTTAAGAAAGCTGGTTTTATCAATCCGGTTCTGGAACCTTGTTTTGAAATCCGGAGAGTTGATGAAAATCAGACAGAGAAAGTATTCCCTATTTTCCTCCTGACAGCAAAGAAAAAATAAACATTTAATAGAAATAAAATGAAAATCGCGGTTCCGGTTACCAGGAGTAATCAAATAGATGACCATTTCGGTCATTGTGAATTTTACAGTGTATATACTGTATCCGAAGGCAAAGAAATAACAGATATTCAGACCATTAAATCTGAGCAGGGTTGTGGTTGCAAATCAAATATTGCAGGAGTACTTGCAGGAAACGGTGTATCAATCATGCTGGCCGGAGGTATTGGTGCCGGAGCCATTAATGTATTGAATAACTCTGGTATTCAGGTTGTAAGAGGTTGTTCAGGCAATGCCATTGATGCGGTGAAATTATATGTTACCGGAACAATAACCGACAGTGGGGAAAGCTGTGGACAACACCAACATCATTCTGCAGAAGGTGGACATGTTTGTAATCACTAATTACCGAAATTGACAGGTTAACGGATCAAACCGGTGGAAAAAACATCAAACCCATTTTCCTTTGCCATTTGCATGGCGGGTTGATTCTGCATAATACCCCCACCCCATACATTGTGATCATACACATGGGGTGTTTTAAACCAGCTTTCGATATTCATAATCAATTCAATCTGCCGGGTTTTCTCTGTTTCCACGGTGAAGGATGAATTTGGCAGGCTTACATAGAAATAATTCTGAACAAAGGCATAAATGGAGTCGGTGTTGATTACATTGCTCTTGTACAACTGCCCAATCCCCAAGTGAAAATTAAAGGGCAGTTCTGCATCCGCAGGGTCTTTCCATTTTCCATTCAGCATGAGATAATGGTAGCCTCCGCCCAGCACATCCGGCCACATCATATTGACTTCCGGGGCATTAACATACATAAACGACTGGTTCTTTTCCTGAGAAATACCAAAAGTGAAGCCAATTGAATCGTAGGTTCCAACCGGAATCGGGTCAAAAACATCCCAGTTTAGGGTGTATGGCATTTCGGCATCAACATAATGAATATCTTCCCAGTCATCAATTACAATCTGACTACCATCATTTTTATACAAGGTGACATCCGA
>CAYLTH010000234.1:0-3376 GCA_964386485.1 uncultured Bacteroidales bacterium
GCGGATGCAGGGCCGACCGGAGCAGGCGGGAATAGGGGCTGGTATCTGGATAATGTGGCTGTGAAAAGTGCATTTATGGAATGGTATCCTCCGGTCATTTCGTTAATCGATCCGCCTGAAGTAGAAGTTTTGCTCACCAACACCATCGAAATTAAGGCAAAAATCAGCGATATAAGCGGTATTGATACAGCTTTTGTTGTTTATAATATCAACAATGGAATAAATGATACCCTGGGAATGCTTCATTTGGCGGGAGATACGATGATTGCTTTAATCCCTGGTCTGCAGGAAAATGATACCGTATGTTATTTTGTTGTGGCACTGGATAGTTCGATACCATCTAATTCATCTGCTAATCCCGTTACGGGCTGCATTTCGTTTACAACCTTTCAGATTTCCGTTTCAAATTATTCTGATTCCTTCGACCATATTAATATCTGGACTCCATCGGGTACCGGGTTAACCCAGTGGCAACGGGGAACTCCACTATTCGGGTCAACAAATACTGCTCATTCCCAGCCCTTTGCGTGGGATATCAACCTGAATTCCGCCTATCAAAATAGTGCTGGGTGTGTGCTTACTTCGCCTCCGTTTGATTTCTCCGGGGCTGAAAATGCCCGGTTGTCATTCTGGATGAATTACGCTACTGAATACCAAAAAGACGGGGTACGGCTTGAATATTCCGTCAATGACACGACCTGGTCGCCTGTAGGGAATCTGAATGATACACTGGGTGAAAACTGGTACAAAAGCAATCTGACTTCAGCAGGAGGATCAGCCGGATGGTCGGGATTTTCGTTGGGCTGGAAAAAAGCAGCATATCCTCTGGATTTTCTGAATTCAATAGCAACACCGGTAAAATTCAGATTTGTCTTTACATCTGATTTATACAATATAGAGGATGGTTTTTCCTTGGATGATTTCTCGATTTTCATTCCTGAACAACATGAAATTGCTCTTTCTCAGATTACAACTCCTCTATCGGGCTGCAACACTGGCTTGAAAGTTGTTGGTATACGTGTAAAAAATGTTGGGCTTGACACCATAAATAGCGGATTAACAGCCAGTTATCAGATAAATAACGAAAATATACACACAGAAGTTATTTCTGATACAATCGTACCGGGTGCGGTTCTTTCATTCAATTTCACTACCCCTGTAAATTTAACCGCCGGTGCAGCAGATTCAACATTCCTGGTAAAAGTTTGGGTTGATTTAGCCGAAGACCCGAACCATACCGATGATACATTGTCAAAAACAGTGATTTCAAAAGTAGTTCCCCTACCCCCCTTGGTTACGAATAACACGATTCCTTATGCCACTCAGGCTACATTGACCGCTGTTTCTCCCCTTGATGTAATTTGGTATTCACAGCCATCCGGCAATTTCTCTGTTTCGAACAACCTGGTGTTTACGAGTCCTGTGCTTTTCTATACGACAATATATTATGCAGAAGCCCGTGGAATTAATGGATGCAATAGTGTAAGAGCTCCTGACTCTGTGTTCATATTAAATCGTCCTCCTGTTGATGCCGGAGTGATTGGGATTACCACTCCTCTGTCGGGATCAAATCTTACAGCTTCGGAACCTGTTGGAGTTGAATATACCAACTATGGTACACAGCAGGTTTCATCCTTGATTTTATCCTATATTTTAAATAACGGTCTCCCTGTCTCAGACACCATCAATCAAATTCTCCAACCCGGCGGTACTCAAATTCATATTTTTAGTCAAAGCGCGAATTTATCCGGTTTTAGCTCCTATCATCTCAAAGCATGGGTAACAGCAACAAATGACACGATAGGCATTAATGACACCTGTTCAAAGGTTATTGTAAATCAACCATTTATTTATTGCGCTTCTTCTGCCTCAAGTAGTAGTGATGAGGATATCGGGAATGTTACAATAAGTAATCTCAACAACGGGAACCCGTTTCCACAAACAAATAACCCAAACTCTATCCATATTTATTCCGATTTCACCCAAACCATTGAACCAATATTCCTGATTAAAGGACAGAGTTATCCAATCACCATCAATACGATATACAGCTCAGGATTTTTCTATAACTGCTGTAAAGTTTTTGTTGACTGGAATTATGATGGGATATTCAACCCTGCAACAGAATGTGCGTTTACAGGAGGTCCGGTTTCGACGGGTAATTACTCGGGAATATTGACAGTCCCTTCTGATGCTGTTTCAGGCTTTACCCGTTTCCGGATAGTGTTGATGGAAACAGGGTCTTCTTCTCAAATACAACCCTGTGGCCTGTATGGATACGGGGAAACTGAGGATTATACTGCTCACATTGTTCCTCCAGTTCCAATCGATGCTGCGTTATCTGCAATACTGTCTCCCGGAGAAATTGTTCAGGCTAACAGCCTGGTAACCATTGATATAAAAGCAACAAATAATGGTCTTCTACCCATAAATTCAATGACCATTGGATATAAAATTGATGGGAATCCTTCTGTTCAACAAAGTTTTACAGGAACGCTTGTATCGGGTGGATCAGTATACTTTCCATTTCCTCCGGTAAATTTTGCACCCGGTCCGCATACAATCTGCGCTTATGTGTCAACGGTCGGGGATACCCTTCAGTACAATGATACACTTTGTAAAATAATAATAAGCGGTCAACTATTATCTCTACCCTACAATAATGACTTTGAAGGCATTGGATCTCAGGATTTTATTGCTACTTCAAGCCAGGGAACCAACTGGATTTACGGGATTCCGGCAGCCGGAAATTTCCCGGTTCAAGGAGCAGCATCACCGGTAAATCTCTGGGCCACTAATCTGAATACGGGCGGTTATACCAACTTTGCCTTATGTTATCTCTACAGCCCGATTTTTGACTTCAGTCAATCTTTTAATGCACGTATTCGATTTAATTATACGATGAATACACAGGCGCAGCAGGATGGGGTGAGGGTTCAGTACACTACCAATGCCGGTCTGTCCTGGCTTCCGTTGGGCACATCGGATGATCCGCTCGGGAACAACTGGAATCCTGACGAAATAGTGGGATTAGGGGGTGGTTGGTCCGGGTCGGAACCAGGCTGGGAAGAAGCCTCTTTATTGTTATCAAACTTTAATTATACATCGGGAATCCGGTTTCGGTTTGAATTTTCGAGTAATAGTTATACACCTGGTGAGGGGTTTGCTATTGATAATTTCAGCATTACCCTGCCCTGTGAACAGGATTTATCCATCGATTCGATCGTCCAGCCATATGGTCTTCAAATCCCGACAAATACCCTTTATCCTGTTGAAGTCCGGATTAAAAATTATGGGACTGACACCTTATATTCGGCTATTGTTCATTACCAGATAAATTCGCATCCGGTGGTCACAGAAATGTGTGCATTCCCTC
>CAYLTH010000235.1:0-3334 GCA_964386485.1 uncultured Bacteroidales bacterium
TGAAGGTTGAATTGTGAAGATTCTAAAATCCAGTCACCGGCAGGAAAGGAAGTTTCTAATCCGGTAAACCGTTTTGCCACCAAAAGGGCATCGACTGAGTTCACTGCTGCATCATCATTGACATCAGCCGCAGCCAGGAACAAGCCCTGTAATTGACTCATCCCCACAAAATGCTTTAGGATGAGAAGGGCATCTACGGAATTAGAAGCCCCGATATGCCATGCTTCTGAGGTGGAAACAGACAACTGATAAGTGCCTGATGGCTGTCCGGAAAAGCTAAAGGCCCCGCCTGCATCAGTTGTGGCACTGTTAAGCAGTATTCCGAGTGTATCTGTCAGATTTACAGCACAATTTGCCATTGGACTAAGTGAAAGATTGTTATAGACCACAGTTCCGCTGATTGAAAAACCTCCCGGAGTATTATCTGTAAAATGCCAGAGTTCATTTCCCAGATCGTTATTATATACTGCTCTGAACCACAGTGAATTATTAAAAACCCTGAGTTCATACGTCGAATTCAACGGACTGTATGACTGATTTGGTAAAGGGTTAAGCAGAAGTTCAAATCCACCGGCATTTGCATTTGTTCTCCATAACTCATAGCCTCCATCACTATCAACTCCGGTGAAATAAATCTTATCGTTGTAAATAGTGAGATACATGGGATTTAAATTCCCAAAGGTGGAGGGTCCGATATCTTCCGTGATAACCGTACCACTTGCAGTGCCATCTGATTTCCAGATTTCGTTGCCTTGCGGAGCTTTATATGCCGGAAAAACAAGTAAATTATGGTATATTACTGGTTTAATTGTGGTATAGTCTGTAGATGCATTGCTGTTGCTGCTTCCTGCAGCTATATCTTTAAGAATCACGGTTCCGGTATCCGTTCCATCACTCATCCAGGGCTCGACTCCTGTTGCAGCACTTCCATTTGCCCAGAAAAACAGCTTGTTTTTAAAATTAATAAGATTGACAGGGTTTGATGATGTATTACCCGTATTAATATCTTTCACAAGCTTGGTCCCGTTGGTTGTACCATCGGTCATGTGTAACTCAGTCCCGGAACTACCGGTTGTTGCTGCAAAATAAACAGTATCCCCGATTTGTGTAAAGGAGTGTGGATTGGAAGATGCTGTGGCGGTATTGATATTCTTCAGGATACCGGTTCCTGCCACAGTACCATCACTCATAAATAATTCGATTCCGGTTGTTGAGGAAGTCCCGATAAACAATAACTTATCGTTAAAAACAAAAGATTCACCACCATAATACCCTGATCCGGCACCAGTTACAAGGTCCTTAAAGATAAGAGTACCATTTGTAGTCCCATTCGTTCTCCACAATTCATACCCCTGAATCCCATCTGTGGCCCCAAAAAACAAATAATTATTGAACGCAATCAGGTCAGACGGGGCACTGCCGTCGGTTCCCGGCCGGATATCCTTTAACAATTGTGTACCCGCCGCTGTGCCATCCGAAACCCATATCTCCTCACCCGAAGTAGCTGTTGTTGCAATAAAAAACAACTTTCCGTTGCTTACCACATAACTCTCCGGATTGCTTCCTGATGCACCCGGCCGAACGTCTTTCAACATATATGTACCTGCCTCTGTCCCATCGGTGACCCAGACTTCATTGCCTGTTGCCAGCGTATAGGCCGAGAAATACATCTTCCCGTTAAACTCAGTAAAATATTCAGGAAAGCTGCTGGGTCCCTGAGCACCTGTGTTAACATACAAATCGAATTGGGTAAATGTCTGGGCATTCAGACTGAAAACAGCCAGTAAATTGAAGGCTAAGAAGGTTAGAATTTTCTTCATAAAATTGTGTTTTAACATGCTGATGCAGACAGTAAATAATTCATAACAATCAATAATATTGATTGTTCGACCACATTAATCATGCCAGCTATATTATAACCAAAAAAGCAATTTACGGTTATCGGTAACGGAATAATTTTATATTTTTGATCCTCTAACCAATTAAATACGAAACAATTTATGAGACAATTTGGTGAAACCGTTGAAGGATATAACATCCCGGTATTAAATGAACGAGAAATCAGAGCGGCAGCAGGATTGCTGTTTTTAGCTATGTACACTTCGGTGATGTTTATCATTTTTAAGGAAAACTTTGCCCCGCTGCGGTATAGTATCATTATCTTCCTGATCGATTTTCTCATCCGGGTTTTTATTCATCCCAAATATGCCCCTACCCTCATCCTCGGACGATTGATCGTCAGCCGTCAGAATCCTGAATATGTGGGAGCTGCCCAAAAAAAGGTAGCCTGGACGATCGGGGTTATTCTGGCATTCATTATGTTTGTTCTGATGGTATTACTGTATTCCTTCAGTGTTATCAGCGGCATTATCTGTCTGATCTGCCTGGTATTCCTGCTTTTTGAATCGGCCTTCGGGATTTGCCTCGGATGTTTGTTTTACAAATGGTTTTACAAAACCAAAGCACAATATTGCCCCGGCGAAATCTGTGATGTAAAAACCCGTCACGCCATTCAGAAAACGAGCTTTATGCAGATTGTGATTGTTCTGGCTTTTACGGCACTGATCATTGCCATCGGACTGATGTTCAATGCCGGACTAAGCCTGGATGGCAGAGATCTGTTTAAGATTTGATAATATCCTCATGCTTCTATTGTCGGGTCGTTGGATGGTAGAGCCAATACAAAAACATAAACCTATGAAAAAGTTCCTCCTCTACCCCATTTTTCTGATTGCATCCATCAGTGTTCAAAGTCAGACACTGGTTACCCTGACATTTCAGGCCAAAGATTCTCTAACGCAAAACCCCATTGATCTGGATAGTGTCAACATCCGGAACATTACCGAAAATTGTGATACAACCTTGTATGATCCGATTTCCATATTGAGCCTGATGGCTGACTGGCCTGTCGGGATAAATGAATTAAACACAGAACGTTCAGGATCATTTATATTGATGCAGAATACGCCGAACCCCTTCCCGGAATCAACCACAGTAAGGCTTTTCATGGTAAAGGAAGGTGAATTAAACCTGACGATGTGCGACAATACCGGGAGAATACGGGCCGGATATACGGGCCATTTCCAGATGGGATGGCACCAGTTTAACGTTTCAACACCAGGTTCCGGTCTATTCGCCTTAATGGTTTCTGACCAGGAAATAACAAAAACAATCCGGCTTGTCAGTACGGGGCTGAACAACCATAGGGCCGGAATTTCCTATCAGGGACCCGACGGAACTATGAACAAACCGCCAAAATTGTCTACGGATGATGCTGCCTTTATTTTTTACCTTGGAAATCAGCTTCAATATACTGCCTATGTGAACGGATATT
>CAYLTH010000236.1:0-3333 GCA_964386485.1 uncultured Bacteroidales bacterium
CTGTCGGATTGATGATTGGACTCCCCATGCCCATACTCTTTTTCCGGATTCGCAGAAACGTGAAGTGGCTAATCTGGTTTGGGACCTATTCCTATTCGATATTTCTGTTTCATGCCTTTGGAACAGCGGGAGGTCGCATCCTTACCAACAAAGCTGGTATTCAGGATGTGGTATCCGTCTTTATGATTTCACTGATTCTGGGTTTGTTTGTTCCTGTTCTTGTCGAAAAAGTTCTCGATCGATTTGGAATTACCCGGATGTTGTTCCTGGGCCGGAGTTATAAAAAGGGAACAAAAGGAGATTAATTCTCTTTCAGATACGGAAAATCATTTTTTCGCCGGGCCCAGACGTCCTCAATTTCTGTGTTTTCGGTGTGATCTGTTGCCATGAAATCATTTTTACTGGCTTGGATTTTCATCACAGCCAACACCTGTCTCCAGACGAAAACCGGTATTTTGGGAATGGCTTTCCAAATGGGTGCCGGAGCCGGCGATTTGAGTAAGGCAGCAAAAAATTGCAGACTGAATATTCCCAATCCGGCCAGACAAAGCAGCGACATCAGCGGATTCAGGATTAATCCGGCTGAGGCTATAAACAAAAGCCCGGCCACCAGCAGAAACATCGGTGGAAAGCTCAGCATCAACCCAAAATAAAATACATTCCAGTCGAAATGCACCAAACCCGATCCCATCAGCCGGATGGCGGTGCTCCAATGCTGGAACCAGCTGCGGATCCAGCGGGTACGCTGTCGCTGTACCTGATTGCCATGGGTAACTTTCTCATCAAAAATAAGGGCTTCCCGGCAATAGGCTATCCGGTGACCACTCTGTACCAGCATCATCTGCAGGAGTTTATCTTCTGCAATTTCAAACTGTTTCCCTTCGCTGAACATGCGGTCAACATAAGAGCGGAAAAAGGTTGTTCTGACACACATGCCCGATCCGGCAATGGTGGCCGATGACCCGATTAAAAAAGGTGTATCCCGCTGAATAACATTGTAATACAGTTCACCAAGTGCATCCAAAGCTGCAACCGTGGTGTCCAGATTTTTAGCGGTACGCTGTCCCTGAACGGCAGTATACCCCGCTAAAAGATAGCGGTTCAAACGGTCGAGCGCCTGTTCCTGCAACAGATTATCCGAATCCAGTATGAGTATGGCATTGGGTTCGTGTACAAAATGATCCATGGCATACTTGATACTTAATACTTTGGAGTTTAAGTAAGGATCCGGAAATAAAATGGTTAAACGCTCATCAGATGGCAGATTATCCGGCTTAACACAATGATCCCCAACAAGATAAATGTGATAATTGCTGTAACGCTGCCGAAGGATAGACCGGATTTGCGGGAGAGCAATATTAACATCTTTATAAGCTGTAATAATGCATGCAAACGAATGCTCTTCCGTGCCGGCAGGAAGCTTTTTCCGGGGAGGAAAAGCAGATAAGAAAAGCGAAACAGCAGGAAAACAGGCATAGCCGACCAATATCAGCGTTGCCACCCAAAAAAGAATAGTCAGAATGATCATCATGAATGAGTTTAGGGTTCAGGTTAAACTTTGCCATGCATAATTCACAAATATAGGCAAGGTTTGTAAGGTTTGGTTATTCAGAAAAGAAATTTCTTATATTTGTCTGAGTATCTTGATTGGGAGGGTGTATCATGATCCGGGATGTGAATGAATTTGTGCAGTGGCTGCTGTTAATTCCGTTGGCGTTATCAACCCTTTACCTCTTCATTTTTGCCCTTGCCGGACTCTTTTACCGCGAAAAAATCAGTTCAGAACCTGTTACATTGAAACGTATTCTTGTCTTAATCCCTGGTTTTCAGGAGGATAGTGTTATCATTGAAGCGGTGAAGAATGTTCTCAGACAGGATTATCCCATAGAGTTTTTCCGGGTTGTGGTGATTGCAGACAGCTTTCAGGAGGAAACACTTCGGAAATTACGGGAACTTCCGATTATTGTACTCGAACCAATGCTTGAAAACCGAACCAAAGCCAAGGCGCTTCGGTTTGCCATGCAGCATATTGATGAACCCTTTGATTTTGTTCTGGTTTTCGATGCCGACAATCACCTTGCTCCGGGATTTCTGCAGCTGATGAACAAGGCGCTTTCTTCCGGTTGCAGGGTCGTTCAGGCACACCGGACAGCCAAGAACAGGGAAACACCGCTCGCTGTGCTCGAAGGCATAAGTGAGGAGATCAACAATCACATTTTCAGGAAAGGCCATCGGGTATTGGGTTTGTCGGCATCGCTTACTGGCTCCGGCATGGGGTTTCAATCGGAGTTTTTTAAAGAAATGATTCAGACCATTACAGCAATTGGCGGCCTGGATAAAGAAATTGAGCTTAAATTATTGAAGGACAAGGTGTTGATCGAATATCTGGATACGGCACTTGTTTATGATGAAAAAACATCTGCTGCCTCCGAATTCAGGAATCAACGCCGTCGATGGATTGCCGCTCAGTATTTTTATTTTTTCAGGGATATTCTGCCGGCTCTGAAGACTCTGTTAAGCCATGGAAATTTCGGGTACTTTCAGAAGACTTTACAGCTCCTGATGCCACCCCGTATTTTATTGCTGGGATTTATTGGCATTTTTACGGGGATATCCCTTGCAGTTAGTCTGATATTTGAGGTCGGTTTTCAACTGCCTTTGTATTGGTTTTTGCTACTCTGCTGGTGTATTTTAACCCTGCTGCTGGCTGTACCGGCTTCGTATTATCGTTTATCTGTACTTAAATCATTACTTTATTTGCCCTATGGTATCTATTTGATGTTCTTATCATTACTTCATATAAGAGGTGCTAATAAGCATTTCCTTCACACCCGTCATCATGCGGTTAATCCGGTTATTGATGAGTAATTCAATTATTAATAAAATCAGTGAAACAAAACAAACAGACTTGCCAATTTCTCCGAAAAAGCATAAATGAAACATAATAATTATTGTTACTAAATCTTAGGGTTGCAAGAGTTTTACTTGTTAAAACTATAGAAATGGATTAAGATTTTAATTGAAAATATGAAAAAAACTAAATCAATTAATATAAAAGGTACTGATATAGTTCTGTATTCTAAAGAAGCTCAGGATTTCATTTCATTAACGGATATGGCTCGATTTAAAAATGCAGAAACTACTGGTTTAGTAATTTCTCATTGGCTTAGTACACGCTATACCATTGAGTTTATGGGATTGTGGGAAAAGATGAATAACCCGTTTTTTAATGTTACGGAATTCAGTAACATTAAAAATGAAAGTGGTAGCAATGGGTTTGAAAGACTAACTCAACTCAATAAAATTGCCATCACTCAGATGAAATCTCTTTTA
>CAYLTH010000237.1:0-3265 GCA_964386485.1 uncultured Bacteroidales bacterium
TCTTTGTTCCCTGGGGTAAAAATTTTGCTTTCATAAGGCGTAATTTTTATTTCCTATATTTTTTTCTTTTTTTCAATTTCAAAACCGCACAACTGTGCGGGGCATCTTTCCTCTTCTCTAATACAAAAAATGACGAATCTCCAGAAAGTCTCCCCGACTCTGAATCATCGCCCGCTCTGTCATGTTTTTCAACTCCCGGATATTCCCCGGAAACGAATATTGAAGTAATTCTTCCATCGTTTGAGCAGTAATCAACGGAACTGGTTTCCCCAATTTCCGCGAATACATCCTCATAAATTCATTCAGAAAAACCGGAATATCGTCCGGACGCTCCCGCAAAGCCGGGATATGTATGTGTAAAGTATTCAGCCTGTAAAGCAGGTCAATCCTGAAAAGTTTGTCCTCTACCATCTTCTCCAGATTGGTGTAGGTCGAAGAAATAACCCGAAAATACGTCGGAATGGAACGATCATCTCCAACGCGCGTTATCACTTTTTCTTCAATAACCCGCATGATTTTAGTCTGTAAATTCAGCGGTAAAAAAGAAATATTATCCAGATATAAAGTCCCGCCATTGCTCATTTCGAAATATCCGGTTGTATCCTTGCGTGCTCCGCTTACAGAACCCTTCCGGTATCCAAAAAATACGCGCTCAAACAATAAAGGCTCAATCGAACTACAATCCACAACACAAAAAACAAAATCCTTTCTGGTACTCGAATCATGGATTAACCGCGCTATCCGCTCCTTTCCCGTTCCCGTCTCGCCGGTAATCAATACGTTTGTATCAGGATACCGTGCTGCAGTCCGCGCTAAATCAATCACCGCCTGAAGCAATGGGCTGTATTGATCTGTATTCTTTGTGAGCATCGCTGTGGTTTTTATTTGGGTTTCCTGTTCCGCTTTTCCGAAGGCCTGCGCTGTCCGGATATACCACTTATAGGCAAACAACGTACCTAAGCATTTCAGGTAAATGCGTACTGATTTATAAATCAGACCTATTGTATTGATTATCTGATATATAAAGGAAGGAAAATAAATATCAATTTTCGAATTATCGCCTGAAAAGTACGGCTGAAAACAAAAAAAATCCGCACAATTGTGCGGATTTGCAGAAAATGGGTGATAAGTATGTTAATTACCTGATTTACTAACAGTTATGCCATACTTTTTCATCTTGCGTATCAAAGAATCCCGGCTGATTCCCAATCCTTCGGCGGCTGCCTTTTGATTATAGCCTGCATTTTTGAGAGCCTCTCTTATCAACTCTGTTTCATGATTGTTTAAATTTACAGGACTCATTTTTGACCCTGATCCTTTCCCCTGAATGGCTTTCACCGGGAAATCCTCGACTCCGAGTGTATCCCCGTGACATAAAATTATGGCCCGCTCTGTCATGTTTTTTAATTCCCTTACATTCCCCGGAAACTCATATCCTGCCAGAGCAGTAAACACCTCCTCACGGATGGTCAGTTTGGGTTTGTTAAACCGTACGACAAAGGTTTCAACAAAATACTCCAGCAATGGCCTGATGTCTTCCATACGCTCACGCAATGGCGGTATATGGATGTGAAGTGTATTTAAGCGATGAAACAAATCCAACCTGAAAATACGGTCATCAACAAGCTTCCGGATATCATGATTGGTCGCAGAAATAATTCTGAAATTCGTCTGTATCGGACGGGTATCCCCAACACGGGTTATTACCTTCTCTTCAATTGCCCGCAGAATCTTCGACTGCAAATTTAATGGCATATCTGCAATCTCATCCAGGAATAAAGTGCCATTGTTTGAGACTTCAAAAAATCCCATTTTATCCGAAGTAGCACCGGTAAACGACCCTTTCTTATGTCCGAAAAACTCGGAATCAAGTAAGGTGTCGGTAATTGCACTCGAATTTACAGCACAAAACAAATGATCCTTCCGCTGACTCGAATAATGAATGATCCTGGCAATATTTTCCTTTCCGGTACCACTTTCACCGGTAATAAGCACACTCGCATCTGAGTAATTAGCAGCTGTAATGGCTGATTCCAGAACAGCATGAATAGCAGGACTTATCCCGATAAACTGTCTGTCTATCTTTTCTTCCAGTGCTTTTGAAATCAATGAATTCTTCTCCTCCATCAGCTTCAGACGCCGCTGTAATAAAATAAACTTCTGACTACGCTCGATAGCGATCTGAATTTCTACATGCCTGAACGGTTTCCTGACATAATCAAAGGCACCGTTGCGCATGGCCGTAATAACCGTATCCATATCTCCATGTGCCGAAATCATGATTACCTCAACATCCGTAAATTTAGACTTTACCGTGGTCAGAATATCCAATCCGCTGATGCCCTGTAAACGTACATCCAGAATAAGCAAATCAATATGATTCTCATCCAATATTCTGAACGCATCCCGCTCATTGTGCGAAACAAAAGAAACATATCCGGAATTTTCAAAATATTCACTCAACTCTTCGGTAAAATGCTTCTCGTCATCAAGAATTAAGATGCTTAACTTGTATTGTTCTGTCATGTTTAATTATTCGAATTTTCTAAAACTATTTTTACAGTTGCGCCATTAAACTGGTTGCAAACAATTTCAATATTCCCGTTCATCTCCTTTATTATCTGCGAGGATATCGACAATCCAAGACCCGTGCCTTTGTCAGAATCCTTGGTGGTAAAGAACGGAAGAAAAACCTGATTGAGATGTTCTTCCGGGATACCCATCCCATTATCAATCACTTCTATAACAATATTACCTTTCTCCATATATGTCCTCACCACAATTGCCTTATCAAACTGCATATTCTGCTTATGTTGCTTCTCAAGAAGAGCATCCTTTGAATTCATTAATAAATTCAGAATGACCTGCTCAAGCCGACTCGTATTCCCAAGAATCCGCGGAGTGTTCTCCATAAGTTCAACGTCGAGATTGATCCCGTTATGAAGAAACTGTTCTGATAACATCCCAACTGCATTGCTTATACTCAAATTAACATCAAACTCCGATAAAAGATAATTATCCTGATTTCTGGAGAATAGTTTAATATGATCTATAATATTTTTTATACGGACAATGTTTTCAAAGATCTTATCCGACTTGCGCTTGAGGTATTCTTTGTCGAGGGCCTGTTCTTTCATCGATTCCAATATGATATTGTCCATGGTCATCGATATAATGTTCAATGGCTGATTGATCTCATGTGCAATTCCAGATGCCATTTTACCCAGACTGGCCATGCGGTCGTTATGAAACTGCTTCGCTTCTG
>CAYLTH010000238.1:0-3109 GCA_964386485.1 uncultured Bacteroidales bacterium
GTATATTCCGCCAGCGGGGTTAATTTCACCTGCAGCATGAATTCATCATAAAGATTGAGTAAAGCTACCTGCATCGCCTGATCAACCTTTTTGAACATCGGGCTGTTTATGAAATTGAAATTCACGGAAAGCAGCTGAACCGGTGGCTGAATCTTTGAAGCATCGGGCAGGTCCATATCTTCCTTGTCCAGGTTGTTTGCCTTGGTGATCCTCTCAACAGCTTTTTCCATCCCTTTGAGATTCTTGGACTTATGGGACATTTTGAAAAGCTCGATCGACCATTCCGTGACAAGGTGACGAAGTTCATCCTTGTCGGTCTTGGATATATGGCCAAAGATCCTTTTTGACATGGCAATATCAAAGTACGCCTGTCGGGAAGTGATTCCATATCGCTTTACAAGTGTTGAAACGACCAATGAATCTGTAGAATATTCCTGGTGCCTGAGTGAATGAGCAGTATCAATACGCTCCTTTATCTTAAGGTCATCGGCACTTAATTTGTAATCATCAGCATAAAACAGTTTGATTCTTTGTTCAACCGTATCATCCGGCATTTTGAATACGTTCATAAATCCTCCATCATTGCGTCACGAATTAATTTCATTGCCTCGGTCTGGGCCGGCGAGGATCCATTGGCGGCAAGGTCGAAAATGGATTTCCGAACCTCGGCGATGGACTTCATCCTGCCTGACTGAAAACGTTTCCAGGGATCAGCCTGTTTATCCTCCATTACTTCACGAAATGCATGCTCATCAACCTCAAGGATGATAGCAATGTCACCGATGGAAAGCATAAGCTTTGCCATTGCTTCCAGTTCACTGAGCTGGTCTTCACTGAGTTCTTTCAAAGTCTGATGTATTATTGAGTTCTGCTAAAATCCATGATTTATGAAATTCTGCAATCTCCTGGGAGTTGCAGATCACCCCGGCTTCAATGCGCGGGTTGCGTGTATAATTCGCTGAAGAAACAATGCTGATCCCCATGGTCTCATTCTGAATGACCGTGACCTTTGCATGACACTTGGCAGCTTTGATATCCGTGGTGATCTGCTTGAGGAACTGCAGTTCTGCAGGTTTGTGAATACCATTGCGGTAATCGAAGATTCCGCTCAGGCGGGTGATCAGCCCTGAGCCAACGAAAGCATAGAGCTGGCGAATGGCGAATTCCGATATCGCCCAGGTGGTAAAATAAACTTCTGCAGGACCGCTTTGAGAAAGGAAATGAAAGAGCAGATCATGGGTGGACCAGTCGCCCATGGATGCGTAATGAAGGGATTCACCAGGTGAGACAATCCCAATCACCTTATCCACCTTCATTCCCACTTTGCCAATGGCAAAGCGGGTGTTGGTCACAAGAGATTTTGAAACCGATCCGTGAACCTCTTTCTTTTCTTTCAGATCTTCAATGCGGAACAATGCCATTATGCTGAGTTTTTCAATATTTTCTCCAGAACTTTCTCCCACTGAACAAGCATGGATTTATTGTGCTTGAGCTTTGATGCCAGGTCAGGATTATTGCATTGCTTTTTGTAGTATGAAATTTTGGTTCGTACGTTATTTTTCCAGTTGATCAGCTGTACCGGTGTCATTTGCTCTACCACCCGGGCGGGTTCTTTTTCCGCTACCGGTTCAATGGCCGGGGGTAACACTCCATGTTTTTTGAAATGATCATGGCGCTCATATTCTTCCGTGATCTTGTCTGAGATATCCAGGATGAGCAAGGCTATTTCAAGCCGCTGTTCATCTGTCTTTTCTTTGTCGGACAGGGAAGCATGGAGGATATCGCGGTACTTTAATTTCTCCTTGATCTGTTCGAAAAGTATGGCATCATCATCAGAATATTGGCCGGCCGGGATAATCGTTTGAATTACAATGGCGGCATTACGCGGCATTGAGACGCGAGTACTCGCCTTTACTGGTCCTGGATCAGGTTCATCACTCAGCTGCGAGAGTTCATAAACGAGTGTATCTAAATGCTCCGGGCAGTCTTCACTTCTTTCCAGAATCCGCATAAGGTTTTGGCTGTGTCCAAAACGTGCATAAAGCTGCACCCCTGTATTAAAATCCCTGTCTGAATTAAGCCAGGAGTTAATTTCTTGATTCATACAATAGTTGTTTTTGCGTTGCTAAAAAGTCATGCCACTCGGGAGCCTTGCGATCGGGCGCGAATGAAAATGATTTGGGATGTACCCGGTAATCTATGAGGACTTCTTCCTGGTTGTAAATTGTGTAACCGGCCAGCAGGAACTTTACCCAAAGGGCATAATCTTCTGCAAGTGTTGGAGGGGTTGCACCATATCCACGAACACGGCTAATTGCATTACCACGGAAAGCGATGCCCGGGTGATTAACAAACCAGTGACCAGACATTGCAAATGCCCGCTTTCTGTTAATTACTGAAGGATGGTTGCTAAACCATTCCTTATGATCATTGAACAGATGTATTTGCACTCCGCAAATATGTCTGTCACGATGAGCCATAAAATATTCATTGTGTCTTTGCAAAAGGTGAGGTCGGGCGATATCGTCAGCATCCATGCGTACAATAAGATCCCCATGACAGAATAGCAAACCATAATCGAGTGCTGCAGCGATACCTTTATTTTCTTTTGTGCGTACGATATTGATGCAATGACACCGATCAGTAAGGCTATACAAATAATCTGTCAATGGTCCCCTGGGATTGTTATCATCCACGATGATAAAATTATGATCATCGTAGGTTTGGGCGATGATAGATTCTACAGCTTCCTTGACCCATTCGACAGGAGTGGCGAATACCGGCATAAGAACATTGATTGTCATGACTTGGAGTATTTGGGAGTGATTAATTTATCATCATGCCAGTGGACCTTAAAGAAAGGATTTTTGTACTGGTTCCCGGGAATGATCCCAGGAATGAATTTTAGGAGCTTGCAGACCACAGGAAAGCTTAACTGATCCTGGTATGTCCATTTGATAATTTCCCACCACCATTTTCCCATGAGGTTCCGGATCTCCGGGGATTGAATTTTGCGGATCATGACACCGCAGGCGTAAAGACCGCCATGTCTGGGATAAATCGAGTTGTAAAATGAGATCTGACCGGAAATATTCTGACTTTGATATTT
>CAYLTH010000239.1:0-3106 GCA_964386485.1 uncultured Bacteroidales bacterium
TAGGCGCAATGGCCTATACCTTCAGTGATTCTTTCTGGTTTTCTGCTGTTGAAGGAGAAGTTTACGGGATGTCATCGTTCTTTACAGCTGTTGTTTTTTGGGCTATCCTCAAATGGGAAGATGTAAAAGACGAACGGATGGGACTGCGCTGGTTAATCTTTATTGCCTATATGGTAGGTTTGTCGGTTGGCGTGCATTTGCTGAATCTGCTAACAATTCCGGCATTAGCCCTGGTTTATTATTTTAAGCATTACCCAAAACACAATTATAAAGGAATTCTTCTGACCGGTTTTGTTTCATTTATTCTGCTTGCGCTGATTATGAACGGGATTATCCCCTGGATTGTAAAACTGGCCGGATTACTGGAGTTATTATTTGTCAATTCATTCGGTTTGCCATTCAACAGCGGAACCTTTTTCTATTTCTTCCTGCTCATCGGTGGCATCATCTGGGGATTGCATTATACCTCCAAAAAAGGGAAATCACTGGCCAATACCATTATTATTGCCTTCACTTTTTTACTGATAGGATATTCCAGTTTCCTGATGCTGGTGATCCGTTCGAATGCAGAACCTACTATTGACGAAAACAATCCGGATAATGCCATCAACCTGCTGGCTTATCTGAACCGTGAACAATATGGCGACTGGCCGGTGTTAAAAGGGCAGTATTTTAATGCTCCTGTAGTGGATCGCGAAAACGGCAATCCTGTTTATACAAAAGATAAAAAGAGCGGAAAATACATAATTACAGATACGCGTGAAGGACAGAATCCTGTGTATGATCCCCAGTTTACAACCCTCTTTCCCCGCATGTGGAGTAATACCCAGGAAGGCCACGAACAAGCCTATAAAAACTGGGTGCAGATAAAAGGCGAACCCATTCAGGTACCCGGTAGAGACGGGGCGATGGAAACTATTTATAAACCTACGTTTCAGGAAAATCTAAGCTTCTTTTTCAACTACCAGCTCAATCATATGTACTGGCGGTATTTTATGTGGAATTTTGCCGGAAGACAGAATGATCTGCAGGGCATGGGAAAAACCCTGAATCCAAATGGGGATGTGCTGAACGGTAACTGGATTTCGGGGATAAGCGCTTTGGATGAGTCACGCCTCGGGCCTCAGGATAATCTTCCGGAAAATCTTAAAAATAAAGGGCGAAATGCTTTTTATTTCCTTCCGCTTATTCTGGGTCTCTTTGGCCTTTATTACCATAGCCGCAAGAATTACAAAGACGGACTCGTTGTTTTTGCGCTGTTTTTCATGACTGGACTGGCCATTGTTTTATATCTGAATCAGGCGGCTCCTCAACCCAGAGAGCGGGATTACAGTTATGCAGCCTCTTTCTATGCCTTCGCCATCTGGATCGGAATCGGTGTATTTGGTCTGATTGAAGGACTGAGAAAGCTATTACCGGCGATGAACCGCATGGTTCCAAGCCTGGCTGTTACTGTGGGCTGTGCTGCACTGGTCCCGGGTATTATGGCTCAACAGGGCTGGGATGATCATGATCGTTCCGGGCGATACACTGTTCTTGAAATTGCCTCCAACTACCTGAATTCCTGTGCTCCCAATGCCATTCTGTTTACCAATGGTGATAATGATACTTTCCCCTTGTGGTATGCTCAGGAAGTAGAAGGCATCCGTACCGATGTGCGTGTCTGTAACCTGAGTCTGCTCCAAACCGATTGGTATGTCGACCAAATGAAACGGAAAGCCTATGATTCGGATCCTGTGCCTTTTTCACTGCCAAAAGAAAAGTACCGGAATGGTACCCTCGATCTCGTTTATATTTTCCCGAATCCGGAAGTGGTCGATACTACTCAATATTATAACGTAAAAGATATCATCACCTCCCTGGCTAACGGAGATCCCAGTACAAAATTCCAATCACAAAACGGAGTTCTCGATTACATCCCCACCAATCATTTCCGGATTCCGGTTGATAAACAGGCTGTGATTGCTGCCGGCATTGTTCCGGTTGAAGATACCGCACAGATTGTATCTTCGATTGACTGGATCCTGGATGTCCCCGGCATTACGAAAAACCACCTGATGGTGCTCGATTTACTCGGCAGTTTCGATTGGAAAAGACCTGTTTATTTTGCCATGACAATCGGAGATGAAAATTTTCTGGGCTTACAGGAATATTTCCAGCTCGAAGGGATGGCGTATAGGCTGATCCCCATCCGGACTCCTGATCCCCAGGGAGAAGCCAGTCGCACCAACACAACAGTTCTGTATGACAGGCTCATGAATAAGTTCAAACTTGATATGAGTAATCCTGATCTTTATTTCTCCGATGATTTTATCCGGATGACGATAAACATGCGCACGATTTATGGTCGTCTCGCCGGAAAACTTGTTGCCGAAGGGAAACTGGATTCTGCCAAAACTGTTATTGAACGTTGCTTAAAAACGATGCCCGATAAAGTTGTTCCATTCAACTATTCCATGCTTCCTCTGGTAGATGCGACCTATAAAACAGGTCAGCACGAAAAAGCTTCTGCCATGCTGGAAACGATGATTAAACGCTATGATGAAGAATTGGCCTACTATTTCCGGTTCAAACGAAAACACGCAGCAGCTGTCAGTCGTGAAAAAGAAATTGCCCTGGCAAGTCTGCAACGTATCGGCAGTGTGTGTGAAGCCAATGAGGATACCGGCATGAATACCAAAGTTCGGACGATCTTCGAGAAGTATTACCAAATGTACGTAGGCCAGGGTCAACCCTGATCTGATCGGGATGAAATTTTACAACATTCCTCCTCTGTTCAGGTATTTTGCCGGACGTCGGTTGATCTGGCGTGTTCCGGGGAAAGAAAAGAAAATTTATCTGACTTTTGATGATGGTCCGCATCCGGAAGCCACGCCTGCTGTTTTGTCGATTCTGGATGAACATCAGATTCAGGCTACCTTCTTTTGTGTTGGCGAAAATGTTGTTAAACATCCTGCTGTTTATGATCAGCTCCTGAAAGCAGGTCACCAGACCGGGAATCATAGCTTTCATCATTTAAATGGCTGGAATGTAAGTCATTCCGAATATATTAATGATGTAGCCCTTTGTCGGGAAGTCGTGGATTCCAGGCTTTTCAGACCTCCAT
>CAYLTH010000240.1:0-3078 GCA_964386485.1 uncultured Bacteroidales bacterium
CCCGGCTGAAATAATTCGTATTTTAGTTTCTATATTTAGAAACTTTAGTTAAATTTGCGACGTTTAATTAGACAGTATTAAATGAAATATTTTGAGACAAGGTTTTTAGAGGAAGCTGACGAGTTTATTTCTAAACTCGACTCCAGGACCGCTAAAAAAATCTTTTACAATATTGATCTTGCTGAACAGACAAATGACCCAAAACTTTTAAAGAAACTTCATAATGACATTTGGGAGTTTCGGACAAAATGCGGCGGTCTGCAAATCAGGCTTCTTGCATTTTGGGACAAAACAGATAATCAGAAAACCCTGGTGTTTGCAACCCACGGTTTCGTAAAAAAGGCCGACAAAGTTCCTAAAAACGAGATTGACCGAGCAATAAGAATAAAAAATGAATATTTCGAAAACAAATAAAAATATGGCCAATAAAAACATCAAAAGTTTTTCGCTTTCCGAAATGAAAGATAAGTATATCGGCAAAGTTGGAACCACAGACCGCGACGAATACGAATATGAACTTTCTATGGAGGTTTTGGGTAAAATGATTAAATCTGCAAGACAAGAACGACACTTGACACAGGAAGAACTTGGAAATCTTGTTGGTGTGCAGAAAGCTCAGATTTCCAAACTTGAAAGCAGTGCCAACAGTGCGACTATTGGTACAATAATGAAAGTATTTAAGGCATTAAAAGCTGAGATAAACTTTAATGTAAAACTTGAAGACAACTTTGTTAAGCTCACCTGACAAAAAAAAGTCGAACGGTGTTTATTTTGACTCGATTCACACCAGATTTTTTAAAAGAAACCTTTTAGATTAGATTATGACCGATAAATACGATGCGATCAGAGAATTTTTAGAAAATCTGCCGGATACCTTCGAAAATTTGGAGGAAGGGATTGATATTCAAACACAAATGGAGTACGTTGATTACTCGCATTCTTTTGACCATGGCGAACTGAGTGATTCAGAAACCATGAAATTAGGCAATATGCTCCATGACACCAGGATAAGTATTGACATCAGGAAAAAGGCATTGGTGCTCTTAGCTCACCTGGGAACAATTACTGCCTTCCGACAAATAGAGAACTATTCAAGAGAACCGGGAAATGAATTAAAACAGTGGACAACCTTAGCATTGCAGGAGTGTAAAATGATCCTCGAATGTTCGCTGACGGATCAAAGTACTGGCTTTATCTCCACAGGGCTCGGTGGATATCAAGACAAATTTCGTTATTATTTCTTCGTTCTTCCTTCTTCAGGAGAACCCTTCTCGGCAACTCAGAAGAACATTATTCAGGAAGAATTCAAGCTTATTTCCTGTGATTTAAAGTGTACTGTAGAAACAGTTGATTTGGCTGACATGTATGTCGGGCTAATCGTTTTAGTTCCCATGGACATTGCTGTCGGGACATTCATCGAGGCCGGAATACAGAAATGTAACGAATTGGGAGACTTTGTGTTAGATGATTATTATGTAACGAATCAGGAAATTCCGGATGAATCAGAAATTCCGGACATTATTAAAAAAGTTAAAGAATGAATACCTTCTTTAGTTTAATAAGTTCTTTGTTTTTAATCTGTGGCAGCATTTTTGCATTTTATAATGTGTTGATTAAGATCGAGTTAAAGAAACATAATTATCCTGTTACCTTCATGTATACATCCCTTTCCGATTTCAAAGAATTTAGTAAATTGGTTAATAAGCTGGAACCCGGCACCCTGCGAAATGATTACAAAGAAATGTATAAATTGGGATCCATCTTTGGATATATAAGTCTTTCTTTATTACTCTTGTTAATCATAAGTGCAATTCTTTATTTAAACTGATCAAAATACCACCCAACCTCTCCAAGTTCTTGGAATCCCAAAATTAGTAAATTTGAAAGCAAAGAGAAATATACAGCTCAGCCGCCCCGGCCACCCAAGAAGCCAGACCGGACATCTGTGCTAAACGTTGACACATAATTTTATTTTTGTTTCGCGAACAAGGTCTCCATCTGCTCGAGGCTTTTCCCTTTTGTTTCGGGAACAAATTTCCAGACGAACCAGGCCGCACACAGGCCCATCAGGCCATAGATCCAGTAGGAAAATCCGTGGTGAAATAAATTGTTGAGAGAACTGCTCTTGTCGAGCATGGGGAAGGTCCAGGAAACCAGGTAATTGGAGATCCATTGTGCAGCCACTGCTACAGCCATGGCGCGTCCACGAATCCGGTTGGGGAAAATCTCCGACAGCAGCACCCAGGTTACAGGTCCCCAGCTGATGGCAAAGGAAGCCACGTAAAAAAGCATGAATACCAGGGCAGCCAGTCCCATGGTCTGGAAATAGAAGGTGAAACCGATGGCGAACATGCTTACGGCCATTCCCAGGGCACCCGCAATTTGCAGAGGTTTGCGGCCAAAGCGGTCGACCGTGAATATAGCAATGATCGTAAACGTAAGGTTGATGAACCCGACAATGATGGTTTGCAGCAGCGAAATATCGGTGCTCGTTCCCATATTCCTGAAGATCTCCGGCGCATAATACAACACCACGTTAATCCCCACAAACTGTTGAAAAACAGACAACAGGACACCCACCACTATGATCAGCACGCCATAGGAGAGAAGCCTGGAATTTCCGGCATCTTTTACAGTATTCCGGATTTCAGCTATCATTTCGCGGGCAGTTTCCAGTCCGTTGATACGCGAAAGAACAGCCAGAGCTTTTGCCTCCTGATTCCTGATCATCAGCCAGCGCGGACTCTCGGGAACAAAAAACAACAGGAGCAGAAATACAACACCCGGAAAGGTTTCGGAGAAAAACATCCAGCGCCAGCCCGATTCATGCAACCATGCTTCATTTCCCATGCGCGAGATGGAATAATTCACAAAATAGACCACCAGCATCCCGAAAATGATGGCGAACTGGTTCCACGAAACCAAATTACCCCGTTTTGCAGCAGGTGCAATTTCGGCAATATACATGGGTGAAAGCATGGAAGCCAGCCCCACACCGATGCCCCCGATGATCCTGTATATAATAAATGGTGTTAAAAATTGGCCGACATTATCTCCGACCGGTGCCAGCATCAATTC
>CAYLTH010000241.1:0-3071 GCA_964386485.1 uncultured Bacteroidales bacterium
TCTTATTGGTTATCAGTATAAATGGATTCACTCAATGCCTGCCTGTTGCCAGTTATCCGTTTAACGGGAATGCCAATGATGTAAGCGGGAATGGAAACCATGGAATATTGGCAGGTCAAACAGCTAACCCAGTGCTGACTACTGACCGCTTTGGGAATGCAAACAGTGCCTACGAATTTGGAGGGTATTACAATAAAAACTGGATCCGGATTGCAAACAGCAGCAGTCTGCAATTTACAAATGCTATGTCGTTTTCTGTTTGGTTCAAACAATGCTCTTTTGCAGGAATGAATGGGTGGGGACAATATGATCCGTATGGAATTTTTATTCTGTTAAGCAAGGCTGGCGACGGTATTGCTGCAAATCCGGGTATCTGGGTAACCACCTCAACGGATGTCAATAGCCAACTGAATATCGGGTTCAATAATACAAATGGCAGTCCATATACAAACATGAACTTCTCAGATTGGACATATCTCGAGTGTTTTGAGAATTGTGAATGGGTACACTGTGTAGTGGTAGCTACAAATACAACTTGGCAAATGTACCTGAATGGACAGCTTCGAAAACAGGTGACAATTAATCAGGTAAATTTTACTTTGGCCAATTTACAGGATCTAATGATTGGAAGAATGGATGGTGGGATCTGGTATCCTTTCCATGGTGTAATGGATGATATTCAGGTGTTTAACTGTGCCTTGTCCCAAGCAGATGTTGATGTGCTTTATGGCAACTATTATGATCCGCTTTCTTCAAATAATTTTATCGAAATTGACAGTATACAGGTTTCAAACCCCTGCATTCCTGTAAACAGCGGAACGATTACTGTTTTCCCCGATACTGCAAATGCACCCTATCAGTATTCAATTAACGGAGGTGTAAGTTTTCAGCCGTCCAATACCTTCTCAAATCTGGCAACCGGGACGTATTCCATCCGGATTAAATCAAGTTGCACTAAAAGAGATACAACCATAACCATTCAAAACCCGTTGTCATCTCTTATAACTCAAACTGTAAAAATCTGCTTGGGAGAAAGCTACCTTTTACCGGGTGGAAACACGGTTAACCAAACGAATATTTATCATGACACGCTCACGACGATTCAGGGTTGTGACAGCATTATTATTACAAATCTGATCGTAAATACAACAGTCCCCATTCCAACCTTCTCCTACCCGTCATCATCCTATTGTAAAACAGACCCTAATCCCATACCTGTCTTTACAGGGGGAGGGTTTGCAGGTATCTTTTCATCGACACCGGGGCTTGTTTTCACGGATATCAATACCGGGGAAATTAATCTCGCTTCGAGTACACCCGGTTCTTACACCATAATGAACACGATTGCAGCGTCGAATGGCTGTGATGAAGCCTCATCCGCATCCGGAATTACCATAAAACCGGTACCTCAAATACAAATTCTACCTTCAAACCCGGCAATCTGTGCGGGAGACAGCCTGAGCCTCACCGGGCAGTCCAATCTTACCGGGACTTCCTGGACCTGGAATACAGCTGCGGTTACTCCCGGCATTGTCGTTTCACCCTTTTCAGCAACCGCCTATTCGGTGACCGGAACCCTGAACGGTTGTTCCAACACCGCCAATTCTACCGTATCGGTTAACCCAAAACCCATTGCTCAGATCCTGCCCCAGAATCCAACACTATGTCAGGGAGACAGTGTATTTCTGACCGCCTCCTCGAACCTGCCGGGTGCTGTGTACAGCTGGAATTCCGGGCAGACAAGCCCGTCGTTCTGGGCGCATACACCGGGTGTTACAATTTATCTGGCTTCAGTAACCCTGAATGGATGCACCGATACCGCCACTACGACAGTAACCGTAAATGCATTGCCTACACTATCCCTGACTCCCGGAAATCCGACCATCTGTGATGGAGATACCCTTGTCCTTGAAACAGTAACATCTCCTTCCGGAGGCACGTATTTATGGAATACCGGTGCAACGAGCGACTCTCTGGTTATTTCTCCAACTTTTCCTTCCGCAAATTTCTCGGTAACATATACTTATAATGCCTGCAGTAACACCGTGTCAATCCTTGTCACCGTGAATCCTGTTCCGATCGTCAGTTTTACCCCTCAGAATGCTGATATTTGCATTGGAGATTCCGTCACCCTTGTGGCATCCTCAACCATACCCGGGGCTGGTTTCTTATGGTCAGGCGGGCAGACTACTCCATCCATTACCCTTCATCCCAATACAAACCAGACACCTTCCGTCACAGCAAGTCTGAACGGATGTTCTTCTCAGGCGCAGGGCTCTGTTCAGGTATTTTCAAACCCGCTCCTCACGGTTTCGCCTGTTACACCCATTCTTTGTAGTGGTGATAGTATATTCCTCACCGTTTATTCAAATCTGACAGGAACACACTTTCAGTGGAATACAGGAGATACCAGTCAGAGTATTCTTGTAAATCCTGTTGTAACGACCTCCTATTCCGTTACCGGTTCTGCCGGAATTTGCCAGGGCGATATACTCGTCAGTGTGCTTGTTAAACCAACGCCTGAAACCAGCATCACTCCTTCTGATACCACAGTCTGTCAGGGAGATTCCATAGTAATAACGGCGATTTCGGATATTCCGGGGACCCGCTTTCAGTGGAATTTTGGTGACACGCTGGCTCAGGTATTTATGCAGCCCTTTATGAGCAGTTATTATTATGTTTATGCCGAGGCAGATGGTTGCAGAGATACAGCAAGTGCACATATTTTGGTCAAGGCACTCCCGGTTTTCAGTTTAGGAGAGGATGGCTATTACTGTGAAGGAGAGCAGCTGATTTTGAAAGGTCCGGAAGGAGGATACACCTATTTGTGGTCCGATCAAACCAATCTGCAAACCTTAGCGGTGACGACACCCGGTATTTATTGGCTTATGCTCCGGGATGGAACCTGCTCGTATTCCGATTCCATTGAATTGAAAAAATGCACTGAAATCTGGGTTCCAAACGCGTTCACTCCTAACCATGATGGGAAAAATGATTTTTTTATCCCGGTTTACAATGATATCAGCGAATATGAATTGTATATTTATAATCGCTGGGGCGGTGAGGTATTT
>CAYLTH010000242.1:0-3040 GCA_964386485.1 uncultured Bacteroidales bacterium
AAATTTAGAATCTGTCTAAATAATATTTGACAAATATGAGAACAGTTTTTGGTGTAACATAAAGAAAGTCAAGTTCTTGATTTTTTTTTATCGGAATCATGTTTCATTTTATATCACAGAGTTTCATGAAGAAACTGATTCGTATTTTTTGAATTCCGCCCATTCAAAAGAAGAAACACGAAGAAAATCTTTTAAAAATTTAGTGTGACTTTAAGGTTTGATTGACCGCTGCGAAAATTCAGGATGCGTTTTCAAAACCTGGAAAGTCTCATGGCCCAAAATTCTGAATAGATCATCCTGAAAGCTTAGGCAAAATCTGATCCAACCAGGCAGTTGAACAAAAGACTTTCCAGGTCTCGTAAGATCACCGGTAACCAAACATCTGTCATGAAGACCTTGAAAGTCAAAAAAAAAGGAGAAGTCCCAACCTGGCTCCTTCTCCTTAATCATCAGCACATCAGCACATCAGCACATTTGCACATCAGCACATCAGCACATCAATTATTCCATCTCATACACAATCTTAAACACCTGCCCAAATTGCTCTGCACTTGTAGGTGTGGTATTGGAAGCATCGCGAACATAATCAGCCTGAATCAGCCCTTCATTCATGGCTTTTACAAACTCATTGAGCCGGGTGACTACGCTTTCGCCCATTCCCATCTGCATCATGGCCTGTGCTGCCTGATCATAGGGGAACTGAACATAATTCACATCTTCTTTTCCAATGATTTTGCCATATATAGAAGCGATTTCGGTATAGGTATAATCTCTGGCACCTAAAACGTATTGAACAGAACTGCCTTCAAAATCAAGATTCAACAGGTTTTGCAGGGCTGCGGCTGAAATATCTTTTGTGGCCACCATCGGGATCGGAATATCTGCCCGAACCTGTGTTCCCATAATTCCCATATGCTTATAGGTCGAGGCCTGCATCAGCGTATTTTCGAGAAAATATCCGGCACGCAGGTGTTTGACATTCAAACCTTCAATGGCATTCAAAGCCTGTTCCATATAGTACAATCCCTGCACCACTCCGTTGCCTTCTGATAAATGGGCTCCAACACTGCTGAGGGTTACAGCGTATTTCAGTCCGCTTTCCTTTAGTGCAGCAACCGCTGCATCCACATGCTCCACCTGACTGTGGTAATAATCACGGGTCTGGGCGTCGAAAGGGATCATAATATAAGCTGCATCCGCACCATCAAACGCTCTGCTGAGCAAAGCCGCATCTTTACTGTCGCCTGCAAAAAGGATGGCACCTTTTTCGGTTAATTTTGCTGCTCTTTCTGCTCTGCGTGCAATGATTCTTACCTGGTGTCCAGCATCCAGCAAAGCTTCGGCAATGGGTAATCCTGTGTTTCCGGTAGCACCGGTAATGACATATGTTTTCATAATTTTATTTTGTTTAATTGTTAGATAATTAAGGTTTTAATAATTTAAAGGCATGAGCCCAGCTGTTTTGGGTGAAGCCCGGAATACACCATAACATACAGAGTGGTTCAATGGCACGGGCAGATTCTGCTTTGCCCATATCTTCTGTATCCCATCCAAACTGATCGAGGATTTCCCGGACACTTGCTTTGGCAGTTTCATCATTACCGCAGATAAACATTGAGGGTTTTCCACCCGGAAATGACGGGTTGACCATAAAAGCACTGCCCACACTGTTGAAAGCCTTTACAAAACGGGCTTCCGCAAAGGATTTCTGCAGACGCTCCATCAGCGATTCATCGAGTGTTGTAAAATAATGAAGCACTCCGTTTTCCGGTGCTCTGTTCTCATCAATGGGATTGGCTGCATCGATCACGACTTTGTTTTTAAGATTCTCTGCACCGGCTTTGGCCAGAACGGCAGCTGCTGCATGACCTTTTACCGCCAGTACAATAATATCACCATACGCGGCTGTTTCTGCAAAACTACCGATTGTTGCCTGATCACCAGCTCCCGTTTTCCATTCGGTAAGCTTGGAAATGTCGGTCGTGCCCAGCATCACCTGATATCCATGTTTGATAAATCCGCTGCCCAGTACCTGAGCAACCACTCCTGAGCCTAAAATTCCTATTTTTTTCATTCGTCTTTGTTTTTAAATTTGTACATACAAATAATTAACCAAAAAATTTTACTTTTGTTCAAGCACAAGGGCAGCATTGAAGATTTCTTCCGTAAGTTTTGCTGCATTTTCAGTTCCGAGTAAGGAATTGTAGCGTTCGTACACCTTACGCCAGGCAAGCTTCAGGTGATCATCCAGCTTTTTTGATTTATCGGTTGGGAAGATATGCGTTACCCGGCCATCAACCTGACGTTCGAGGTAGTTCATTCCCTCCAGCTTCATCACCAGCCGGGTTACGGTGGAGGGGCTGAGCATCATGCGATCACTGATTTCACCAATCGGTTTCCCGGGTTCCGAATTAGCCATAATCATGATGAATGCATGCGAATACCCGATCCCGAAGATCCCGAATTCCTCATCCGCCATGCGTGTCATGACCCGGGCCAGAGCGTTGGAGGAGAAGAGCAGACATTTACAATATGGAGTATCTTTATGAGCCATTGCGGGGCAAAGATACGACAATATTTGTATGTACAAGCAATAATTGTATTTTTTTTAAAATCCACCAGATTTCGTTTGTCCACAGATTTGCGCAGATGATTACACAGATTTCCTCAGATAATATTTTGAAGGAGTAGCAGATCAAGAATTCCGGAATGCGGGAATTGCTGTTTAACCAGAGTGCAGAACAAGAGACTTTCCAGGTCTTGTCAGATCATCGTTTATGTAAATTCAGTCATGAAGACCTTGAAAGTCAGGATAGTTTTTTAGTTTGTTAGTTGTTCAGTTTTAGTTTGCTGGTGTGCAGGTTTGCTGGTGTGTTAATGTGCTGGTTTGAGTTGGATAGTTTTGGTACTCCGGTTCAAATGCCTGATTAACTATCAACTATCAACTATCAACTATCAACTTCCCGTCACGCGTCACGCGTCACTCGTCACCCATCACCCCGCCGGCAAAAACCGTATCGGCAACGTCAGCAACACATTC
>CAYLTH010000243.1:0-1456 GCA_964386485.1 uncultured Bacteroidales bacterium
TATATTCGCTGTTAAAAAACAACCCGTGAGTACTATCTTAAACATAGAGGCCGTCATGGCCAATGCCATGCAGGCGGCACAGGCTTTTGAATCGTTCAATCAGAAGCAGATAGATGATATTGTAAAGGCAGCCTATGAGGCAGGGTTTAATGCCCGGATTACCCTTGCCAAGATGGCTCATGAGGAAACGGGTATAGGAAAGTGGGAAGATAAAGTGATTAAAAATGTAATAGCCACCCGCTATGTCTACCGGGATATTCATTCCTTGCAGACTGTTGGTATTTTAAAGGAGGATACGGATAACGGAATCGTAGAGATTGCCCGGCCAATTGGTCCCATTTTTGCCGTCACACCTATTACCAATCCAACCAGTACGGTATTGTTCAAGATTTTGATGGCCTTGAAAACCCGCAATCCCATTATCATTTACCCGCATGGAGCTGCCAAGAACTGTTCAGTAAAGGCAGCGCGGATTTGTTATGAGGCTGCTTTGGCTGCCGGCGCACCGGAAAACTGTATTCAATGGGTGAAAAGGGCAAGCCGGGACGAAGTTATTGCCCTGATGGGACACAAGCGAATAGCATTGATTTTGGCAACAGGTTCGGTAAGTCTGGTACGAGCTGCCTATAGTTCCGGGAATCCTGCCATTGGTGTCGGACCGGGGAATGTTCCGGTATATATCGGGAAATCGGCCAATATTTCGCAGGCAGTCGACCAGATTCTGCTCTCTAAAACCTTTGATAATGGTACGATCTGTGCCAGCGAACAGGCTGTGGTGGTGTCGAAGTTTAATTCAGACAAGGTAAAAGAAGAATTTATAAAGAGAAAAGCCTGGTTTTTGTCGGCAGAAGAAACGGAAAAAGTGGAAGCCGTTGCCTTTAATGTAGCCTTACGGGTGATGAATGTTGAAGTAATTGGTCAATCCGCCTACAAAATTGCAAAAATGGCCGGCATAGCAGTTCCGGAGGATACCACCGTATTGATTGCACCCCTGGGGGATATAGTTGGTCTTGAGGCACCGCTGTCGCTCGAAATTCTGGCACCTATTCTGGCCTGGTATGAAGTTGAGAATTTCCTGGGTGGGATAGAAATGTGCCGGAAAATCAACCGTCATGGTGGTTTGGGTCATACCGTCAGCATTTTTTCGAATGACGATGAGAAGATCCGGTATTTTGCCCAGGAGATGAATGCCGGACGGGTTCTGGTCAATACCCCTGCTTCCCAGGGCGCGCTGGGCGGAGGGCATAATGCGCTTAAACCTTCGTTAACGCTGGCATGCGGAGCGGGAGGAAAAAATATTACAACCGACAATATCACGGCACGGCATCTGATGAATGTACAGCGGATAGCGTATCTGAAAGAGGATCATTGTGCGATCTGTGATCAGGAGATTTATACGGATGAAACGATTGATGCGGGTATGGCGGAATTGGCGTGCAGGCGGAAGTACGTGACG
>CAYLTH010000243.1:1556-3038 GCA_964386485.1 uncultured Bacteroidales bacterium
AAGGTACAGGCCGTTTGGGATGTCTTCCAGGTTATAATGACCCATGGTTTGACTGCCGGAGAATTGCCATTCTTTTAATTTTTGACCGGAAATATCCGACAAATGCAGGGTGTATTCCTCATCAAATTTCTGATTATCCAGCTTATAGTTAAAATAGGTGGTGGTTGGGTTTGGCCAGCATGTAAAAAAAGGATTTTGGGTTCCGGAAATTTCATCCACAGAAAGCGGGTTAAAATACACAGATAATGCAACCGGACGGTGATCTGATACATTATTATCGTACTGTTGCCAGCCTCCGGAGAAACATTGGTCGACTTTCACGGTTTGGATGGTGGAGATTCCGTTGTTAAAATAATCAAACAATTCGCTGGTTATCAGGATATGATCCAGGTGTGAAGGCCAGGAAGGATAGGACCATCCGGATGATGCTCCCTGAGCAATAGCCAGATCGGCAAACAGATAGTGCTCATCATCATCGAGGAAAGGCTGGAAAACATTGTTCGGTGGATTATCTGTTATTTCATCGTTTAAATCGCCGAGAACCATGGTGTTGATGCCCGAAAATTGTCCGTCGATATAGTCTTTCAGCAGATTGCAGGCCAGAAGCCGCCGGTATTCTTCATCATCTGAATTGTTTTGTTCGAGAATACCATCGCCACAGCATTTCAGATGATTGTTGATCAGAATAATCCGTTGATTCATAAAATTTACGTCCACAACCAGGGGTGCCCTGGGGAAAGGGTTCCAGAAGGTTGAAGCGGTATAAATTTCATAAGAATCATTTACCGTAACTGAATTCTGTTTGTAAATGTATGCCAGTCCGCCATAAAAGCCCGGATCATAAAAGCCGTCATATTCAGGCAGGTTGGTTAAGAGGGTTTGAAAGTCGCTGATTTCGCTCACTTCCTGCAGAGCAAGTAGATCGACATCCATGGCTTCGATGATCTGTATCACATAATTTACGGTGACATTCCCGTTTTTGGGGAAATTTTCGAGATTCCAGGTCAGTACATCGAATGTTGAGTCGGAGCCGATGTGAATAGGGTCGAAATTCTGAGCCTGAGTGGCAAACCATCCCATCCCTGTTAATAACACAATCAGTAAGTATCTCATTCGAATAGTTTAAGAAGATTTGGGTCAAACTCCGGGTCAAAGATACTATTCTGACAGGAACTGCAGGTTTTTCCAGGATTCTTCTGACAGAATGGGGATGCGTTTTTTAATTTTTCCTTTACAATATTCGAGGATACTTTCTGCTCTTTCTTTGGATTCGGGGTGGGTGGAGACCCAGCTCAGATGTTCTTCGATATCCCCGTTCTCAGTAGAAAGTTTGTACATGAAATCGGCGAAGGGTTCGGGATCGACTCCGGCTTTCAGCATATAATCCACGGCAGTTCTGTCGGCTTCGCGCTCCAGAGTTCGATCATAGGCTGTAGAGGAAAGAATTTTCAAGGCCTGCCTCATGATTTCACCGCCACCATT
>CAYLTH010000244.1:0-3030 GCA_964386485.1 uncultured Bacteroidales bacterium
TTAACCATGAATTTGGCAAACCCATCGGCGATGTTGGTTACATCGAGGCCGCCAATGGATGAAAGTGGGTTAAACCCTTTATTGAACCCTGACAGGCTGTGCGGGTTTGCTGTACTCAAATTGTCAATTTTCGGAAGAGCTATAAACGGGTTTGCCTGGAAGGCGACGAATAAACCGGAATAATATTCTGCATCAGGAGCATATTTTCTCAATATTTCGCTGAAAATCAAGCTGTCTTTAAGCTTAAAAGTAACTTTGCTGTCGGGTCTGATTAGTCCGATTTTCCCCAACTCCATTGCATCGTAATAAGGGTTTTGGGCAAACAAACTCACAGAAAGGATAAACAGGACAATTGAAAAAATAACGATCTTTTTCATGGTGGCTCGATTAAATAAAAAAAAACTCCGTGCTCAATACTTTTCCAAAATCTGAAGTCAAGGCGTTTTTCAGCAGAATTTCCTTGATTTTGTTTGCGCTAAAAGCCGGGTCAGTTTTTCTTGTTTTTTCCAGAAGCAGCGCACAGATACCCGCAATAAAGGGGGCGGCCTGACTGGATCCGGATAATGCAGAAAACCCATTGTTCAAATATGTTGATAAAATCTCGAATCCCGGGCCATAAATCTCTGTTTCATTTGTTAATAATGCATCTGATAATGGGAGATTATTTTCATCAACTCCTCCAACAGAAATTGTGTGCGTGACGGAACAATACCTTGCGGGGTAGTAAATGTGGTCGTCGGGATATTCAGGAATTTTATTACCTGCGGCAGCGACGACCAGAATTCCCTGATTATCCGCTTCTATGATGGCTGATTCAATATTTTTGTCTTCAAAGGGATTTCCTTTACTTATCGAGATAATATCAACATGTTGTGCGATTGCCCATTGTATGCCCTGAATAAGATAGTCGTTTATGTCGCCAAAATCATCATGTGTTATTTTACACAGGTACATTGTTGCATTGTATGCAACTCCAACCGGACCTGTGCCCAACCTTGTGGCTTTAATAATACCGGCACAGTGTGTACCATGACCATTGAGGTCAGCTGCACCGGAAGCACTTTTTGTCACATCCATAAATAAATCCGGATTCAAATCCAGGGCAGTATGGGGATATGAGATTCCGGTATCAAGAACAGCGATCTTAATACCTTTTCCTGTAATCCCTTTCGACCAGATGTCCGCAACTTTGAAATTTGTCAGCCACCAATTATCTGTCAAACCATTCACGCTCATAACCGTTGATTATTTTTGGTCAGCAACTCCGCATTTCCTGGCGCCAGGTCCCGGAACCCGGGTGCACTGAAACTGGTTTTGCCAGCGTGCACCCGGAGGAATCTGGTGAAAGTGATATTCATTTCCTGGAATGAACCAAGGCTTAAAACTCCTTTGATGACAATACACCCGATTCCGGAAGGATGATTTGCCTGACATTGGCCGGCTGGTTGTTGTAATGCGTCCGCCGGGCGATGTAAAGGCTGCTCTTATCTTTTCTGACGATGCAAACCTTGTCGGATTGATTGCCGCCCAGGATATGATAGCATTTTGCATCCTCCCCAACGTACAGGGCAACATGTCCCGCCTTGTGTCCGTCGGGAGTTTTCCGTACAAACACCAGCACATCGCCCAGCATCGGCTGCTCGGTATGGCTGCCAAAGGTTCCCCAATTCAGCGCCCACAGGGGATCTTTTACAACCTCTTTGCCGGCTCTTTTGGCAATGATGGCCATGAAGAGTCCGCACCATGGAATTTCATCCGCCTTATAAACTGAAGAAATATTGGCCCCCAGTTCGGTCGCCCAGGCCAGGATGACCGGGTTGTTTGCGGTACCGGCTGTTTCAATAGTGTCGATCAGTTTCAATGCTTCGGCGAGCATTTTTGGTCCTCCTTCAGCGGAGAGCCATTGATATTCTTTTTGCAGTGGCATAAATTTATTTTTTTGTGGTTTTTTTTAAATAATTCAGAAACATGTTTCCGGACAGGTTGGTTCTTTGTCCTGATTAAGACTAAATAACAAACAAAGATAGTCTGAAAAATTAAAAAGTCAACACTTCCATAACATTAAAAATTATAATTTTGCCGGTATATGAAAATGGACCGTACCCGGGCATTGCAGCTCCTGCACCAATATGTGAAGAATGAAAAGATGATTTACCATTGTCTTGCATCTGAAGCCGTGATGCGCGGGCTGGCGGTAAAACTTGGCCGGGACGCGGAAGCCTGGGGGCTTGCCGGGTTGCTTCACGATCTGGATGTTGAGACCACCCATGCGGAGGCGACGGTTCATGGCACGCAAACCGAAGTGCTGCTGAAGGATTATGATATAAACCCCGAAATCATCGATGCGATCAGGATGCACAATGAATGTTCGTCGGGGAAGGAACGATTCACCGAATTTCAGCATGCACTGGCTGCGGGGGAGACCATCACCGGGCTGATATTTGCTACCACGTATGTTTACCCTGAAAAGAAACTGGCCCTGGTGAAGCCGAAATCAGTAGTTAAGCGTATGAAGGAGAAAATGTTCGCCGCCTCAGTGAAAAGAGAGAACATCCTCGAGTGCGAAAAGATCGGCATCCCCATTGAAGAATTCGCCTCCCTGGCCATTGAATCCATGCTGCCAATCGCCCCCGATATCGGCCTGTAACCCCCCCGTCCCCCCGTCCACTTGCCTCGGATCAAGCGAAAATTCTGGGGGGAATATTGCTAAGCATAAAATTCACATTTCACATTTCACATTTCAGATTTCACATTTTTTACCCCTAATTTTTTTTATCTTCATCTTTGATTTTATCACATTGAACAATTTCACAAGTTGCTCAACCTCCGAAAAGATTTCCTGCGTTTTGAGGTGAAAGTGATGAGGGGTGTTGATAAAGTTTTGGTTGAATGTGAAATGTGAAATGTGCGATGTGAAATGTGAAATCGGATATTCGAGATTCCCTTCCCCCCCGTCCCCCCGTCCCCCCGTCCACCCGTCCACCTGTCCACCCGTCCCCCCGTCCACCTAAAAGTTACTAACACCCCCAC
>CAYLTH010000245.1:0-3024 GCA_964386485.1 uncultured Bacteroidales bacterium
GAATTGAGCGGACTCGTAAAACCTGATATGGTAAGGGTAATATCGGTACCTGTTTCGAGATCCTTTGCCAGCAAAGCACTGAAGGCTTCAAGATTACTCAAACCCGGAATTACATAGTTGTCAAAGAAATCTTCAATATCCAGAGCAGCTTCGTCTTTGGCTTTACCCTGCAGGCTTTTGCTGTATTCGCGGATATATTTGTTTTTTAACAGATAATATTCGGCAACAGTGGTATTGTAGGCAACATCTGTTGATTCTTTTGTCAGAACAGGCTTCGGGATATCATTGTGGAAGTAAAGACTAAGCGGAAGAAACGGTCTGATCTGCATTTCCACTGTCTGTATTTCCGGTTCTTCAGGAATGATTTGAGCCGGAATGATCTGAGCAGGTCTGAAATGCCAGGCATAATTATCATTGCAGCAGGTAGAACTCTTGATAAAGTAGGACCCTGGCCTGTTAGACGTAAAGTAACCACTGCTGTCGTCCGAATTGATGCAGAAATACAAATCATTGGCTTCCGAATTGAATGGCTGGCGCACATTTTCGGGCATTGACCATTGATTGTAGTTGCCTTTCGATCTGAAAATATCATATCCGCCATAACCCTCATGCCAGTCGGAACTAAAATAAAGCATGCCACTTTCTGCATGATAAAAGGGGGTTAGTTCATCACCGGGCGTGTTTACCGGAGGGCCAAGGTTAACAGGATCCTGAAACCGGTTTTTTTTCAGGATGGAGTACCAAAGGTCTTTTCCTCCCTGGCCTCCCGGACGGTCGGAAACAAAAAAGAGAATGTCCTCCTTGTCGGTATGGGCCAGAAATGGTTGTGTTGTTGTATACGAAGAGTTTGAGAAACGTTCATCCAGCGGAAATGCTTTTTGCCATTTCCCGTTCCGGAATTTCGACTGGTAAAGGCTGCATTTTTTTAAAGGTCCCGGAATATCCTCGCAACGCGTAAAAATGGCCAGTTTTTGATCGTGGGAAACAGAAATATTGCTGTTGTGAAAGCCACTTTCATTAAGCTGGCGGGTCATCGGAACCGGATTTGAAAGTCCGGCCGGTGTTACTTTAGCCTCAAAAAGTTGAGATAAATACGTTCCCGGTAAAACTCCCTGTTGCGGATCGCTCTCCTGATCAAGTCGCAAAGAGCTGAAAATGAATACACTGTCTTTAATTCTTAGCGGATTGAATTCATTGTAGCTGGTGTTGATTTGCTTCGGAAGATGGATGATTTTTGCATCAATGCTGTCATGAACCGCTCTGAGTGCCCATTCACATGATTTGAGTTCCTGAAGAACCCTTGTACTGAATGGAGATCGTTTATTGTTGTCGGCATATTGTTGAAATATTCGGATGGCTTGTTTGTATTTCTTCCTGTTTTTCAATATATTAGCATACCAGAATCGGGCATCCGGGTAGCGGTTTCTGGTGTCATTTTCTGTCAGAAAAGCATACCATTTTTCGGCTTCGCTATAGTTATTAAATAATCGGTAAGCATTAGCCAGCTTTTCAACATGATTCAGTTTAAGACTATCTGTCCTGACAGCTTTCAGATAGTAGGTAGCAGCAGAATAGTAATCCCCGTCATGAAATGCCTGGTCACCCATTGTCATGAAACGCCCGACTGACTGAGCCTGCAGCATAAAGATAGAGGCGCTGGAGAGGATTAAGAACAGGATGAATGATCGAATCATTATATGTTTATTAAAAAATAGGGCAACTCAACTGCCGGGTCAGGGTAAAGTCGGTCTTTCCAAACAGCAGAATCAGACTGAATTCAGGTCCGCCCCGTAAATCAGATGAAGGTTGAAGTTTTGAATAATTCAGATCATAACTCATCGTAAAATTCAATTGTTGCCATTGAATACCTGCAAAGAAAACAAGCGCGTCATTCCATCTGTTCAATACACCAGCATTAAAACCCATTGGAAATCCTGTTTCTGTCTGATGATGAATGAATTGTGCACCAAAAAGTAATTCATGATAAGGTCCCTGATGGTGCCAGGACATCATGGGTTGGATTGAATTCAGCTCATTCAGCGAAAACCGGGCAGCCGTATTAATGCTGATTTTTTGTTTCAGCGGGATGCTTTCATTTTCGTAAAAGGATTGGTTTGGGCGGCTAAGGTGATGGATTGCCAGCCCGGCAAAATAATGTTGCCCGTTATTGCGGATGTATTTCCAGGTAATTCCGGTATTGAAATCGGGATAGCTGAATCGTTCACCGGCGAATTTTTCACTGCTGTTTATATTTGGATCATATTGATAACCATCGTATTGATCGCCAAAACGGAGCGCAGTATATAAAATGCTTTTCTGTACAAAATCGGCCTGTAAACCAATAGTTACCCAATGATCGCGTGCTTTGGTCAGTGCCATGGAATATGAACCGGAAACAGCAACTGAAGCAAAGCCGAATTCTGAATCTCCTGCTTTATCACGCATACAGGATATCCCATATCCGAATCGTCTGTTTTTGAACATACTTTTCGAAAACATTCCATCATAGGATGCCGAATAGGTTGTAAAAGGCTTACTGACTGCCTTCCACTGATTGCGATAGTTCAAAACCAGCCTGGATAAAGAATTTGAATTACCGGTATTGGCCGGGTTTTCAAGAAGAGGCGCATTGAAGAACTGCGAATAATGGGGGTCCTGAGCAAACAGTGTTCCCGAATTCATGATTATATAAACCAGAAATACCAATAACGCTGTATGTGTTGCCTGAAATTCCTTCACAGTCTACCGGATCAATGTAATGTTTCCTTTTTGTTTTGCCTGAATCCCGTCATAACAAAGCACTTCCAACTGATAAACATAAACAGCGGGTTCACAGTTTTTCCCACGGAAGGTGCCGTCCCATCCTTTTTTTCGATCCGAAGTTTCAAATACAAGCTCTCCCCAGCGATCAAAGATTTGTAATTTCATTTCCCGGATATGGTCACCAAAAACCAAAAGTTCGTCATTTTTCGTATCACCGTTGGGCGTGAATGCATTGGGAATGAAAACATAGGGATATTCGCA
>CAYLTH010000246.1:0-3014 GCA_964386485.1 uncultured Bacteroidales bacterium
CGGAACTGGCTTACTTTTCGCCCTCCAGTTCTTTGAGGATGTTTTCGAGTTTGGTATTGAGAAATTTTAAACTATCCTGATAGCGTTCCGTATCTTCCTCTACTGTCTTGTAAATCAGCGTATATGTCTTTATTCTGAGTTCACAATAACGGATCAGAATTTTATTCCGACGCTGAATTTCTTCTGATAATTCCATGTTCTCATTCTCTTTCAACAACCTGATATTGTCCTGCCAATAATAAAGTCCGCGCGTTTTTATCTGGTTCAGAATTTTTTCCTTTGGGGTATTTTCGGGTAATTTGAAGATTTCAAGTGCCATTGATTCATTCGTTCCAAAGGTTTCCATGTTTTTCTGATAAATGGCAATTGTATTGGGTATCTGGTTGATTACGAAGTAGATCGTAAACAGAACAATAACAATTAAACCACCACTGACCAGGTATTTCAATAATTTATTGGCCGGTTTCATCAATCCGGGGATAAAGGCATACCCAAAGACAAGCCCGCTGATGAGTCCGCCCAGGTGGGCTGCATTGTCAATACCATCCTTCAAACCAAACATCAGATTATAGGCAACAAATATTCCGATACTGCTCAACAGGTCTTTTCGGGTTGTTTTTTCGATCAGATTAGTGGTAAGCAGTGCCAGAAATAAGCCATACATACCAAAAACCGCCCCCGAAGCTCCGGCACTTACTGTGAGTTCGTGCCACCACAGGCTGTTCAGACTGGCAATCAGACCGGTTAGCAGATAGGCCGTGGCAAAGCGGGTCTTCCCAAGCAGGGGTTCCAGCAAAAAGCCAATGTAAAGCAAAGCATACATATTCATGGCCAGGTGCAGGATCCCGATATGCAGAAAACAACTGCTGATTAACCGCCAGAATTCGCCATCCAGGGTCATGGGCCGGAAATTGGCACCCCACAACAACAGGCTTTCATTGTCGGGAGCCATGATGTTGACTCCGGTCGACACCATGGCTCCAAACAATAATACATTGATAATGATTAAACTAAGTGTAATTGGAATTCCTTTAACAGGATCGAGGAAGTTTGGAAATCTCATGAACAGTTTACATTGGTTTCAGGGGCACACAAATATCAACGGTAAAGATACCATTATTTGGTGGACCGATATACATTTCAAAGCAGGGACGGTCATCCGGCAGATAACCGCTTTCAGGCAGCCAGGATCCATAGATCCAGCCCCAGGCTTCACCAAAATCAGCTGTGCTGAGTTCGAATCGACCTACCCCGAATAATCCTTCCTCGATAACAAGTTTTCCGATTTCTCCATCAGTTTTTGTTTCTGCCGGAACGGTGACACAAACGCTGGTTCTGAGTTTTTCAGGCTCCGTGACATTGGGATCATCGTGGTAAATGATAATGGATTTCGCATCCGGTCTGCCAAGCAGTCCGCGTGGTCCGGCCCAGGCACTCAGCCGGCCAAAGAGTTTTCCAAATAAATCAGAATCCCCGGCATAGGGTCCGATATGCCGTACATAGGCAACTGTAATTTCAGGAAGGGTTTTTACTTCCACACTTTTGTTAAATTTCATACTTGTCCTCCATTTTAAGGTGTTTGTTTCGAAGCAAAAATACAGGATGGACCGCTCCGGGGCTTGTTGCGTATTGCTATCCGTTTGACTTTTATTGCTCAGTTTTTTAAGTCGGTATTTTGTTGGAGGTAATCCAAAATACTGACTGAAATTCCGGGAGAATACAGAAATATCGCTGAAGCCACATTCAATTGCAATTTCCTGAACCGTTTTCTCTGGATTCATAACTAACAGGGATACAGAATGTTCCAATCGGATGCGAAGAATAAACTCAAACAGACCTTCGCCCGTCATCGATTGGAAGATCCGGCTGAAATGAAATTTCGAAAAACTCGCCACAGCAGCGAGCTCTTCGAGGGTGAATCGCTGATCGAGATGAGATTCGATATAGTCAAACACCTTGTTAATACGTGCTTTATATTCAATGAATCCGGGATTGTTGTAGTCGGTCATGGCAGCTTAATTGGTTTGAAACACGCCTGTAAAAATAAGAAAAGGATGTCTTGCTTTGTCTCTTTGACGATATTCCTTATAAAATAAGAAACCTGCAATCTGAAAAGAACAGATTACAGGTTTCAGGTGAACACAAAAATCAATATTTAATTAATATAGGATCTGACCAGCCGGCGTTCGACATAGGTTGGAGTTCCCAAAAAGAATGGCATAGTTTGCGAAATTATTCCCTTTCCTTTGGCATAGCGGGTATGCTGGTAGCGGTCGGTGCCGTTGAAATTGTAGGGTGGGTGCATGGTCCAGTGCATTTGGTAATCATGGGTTGAAAACGATCCGGCAGGTACCTCAATAACTTCATTTGGATGGGCCATTTTTATGGTACATTCAGCAAGGGTATCGCCCCCAATCATCATAACATGATACTTAAATACAGTGGTAAAATCCTCACTTGAGAAGAGCTTATTTCCCGATAGGTCTACGATATAATGCAGTGAATCACGAAGATACAGTTTGTCAGGAATAACGCCAAAATAAGATGGTTGTACTAATTTAAAATAGGTTTTTCCATTGATCAGTGTATCTTTTTCAATGTAACAGCTGTCATAGGTATCACTTGGTGTGGCATTTCCAAGACTATCCACAGTGAATTGCTGATAAATCCAGTAATTCCCCGTTTTCAGGCAGGCATACTCATCATAGGTAGTTGGGTTTTCCGTAATTGTTTCGTCATCTTTCTTACACGACCATGTAGTAACAAGAAGTGCAAAAAGGAACACTGGCAAGATGGTTTTTCGCATGAGGGTATATGTTTTGGTTCCCCTCAAAACGCAGCCGTTTTTTAAATATTGCAAACACCATTCTCATCGCAATGAGGTCCCTCGATTCCCTTAAACGAATCCAGTGGATTTATCATATCCATGGCGAGAATTCCCCAATTTGCAAAGGAGGAGGGATGGCGCAGAAAGTTGATTGTCATTCCGTTAAGCATTCTTTCTGCCATTTTTG
>CAYLTH010000247.1:0-2962 GCA_964386485.1 uncultured Bacteroidales bacterium
CCAGCAATTTCTCCAACTATATGTACCAGGTTGCCGAAGATATCCTGACTAAAAAGGGCCTGGATTTCGAACTAATCCATCCACTCATCCTCGAAACTGCGCGTAAAGCCGGTCGTATCGGACCGCATCGCGCTCAAACCGGTCCTGCCACCCGGGGTGATCACACTACGATTCAGAAACACATCGAAATGCTCGAAGAATTTCCTGAATATCAAGCCTTTTATGAACTATTGACTACCTCTATCCTGAAGGAAAATAATAAATTACCCAAATAAAACGCGTCTATGTCGAATTACAAAGCCCTGCTAAAACACATTACCACCTTTATTTTTGATTATGATGGTGTTTTAACCAATGGAACTGTCATCATTAACCTCGATGGCGAATTGCTGCGTACTGCCAATGTTAAAGATGGCTATGCCCTGAAACATGCAGTTGATATGGGATACCGTATCGTTATTATTTCAGGTGGCCGCTCCGACTCAGTCCGGCTTCGGTTTAAACCCCTGGGAATCACGGATGTATTTCTGTTTGTGAGTAATAAAATTGAAAAATACCATGAATACATCGCTGAAAACAACCTGAAACCGGAAGAAATCCTGTATATGGGTGATGATATTCCCGATTATCCGGTCATGGCCGAAGTTGGCGTTGCTGCATGCCCGGCTGATGCGGCGGAAGAAATAAAGAAGATTTCGAAATATATCAGTCCGATAAAGGGAGGAGAAGGCTGTGCACGGGATGTTATTGAACAGGTCATGAAAGTACAGGGCAAATGGTTTACCGATAAAGCTTTTACCTGGTAATCTGCTATTAATGAAACAATTAGTTTTTGCATGGTTTAACCTTATCCGCTGGAAAAACCTGACCATCATACTGTTGATGGCTTTGTTTTGCCGGCATTTTCTGTTCGGAACAGTGTATCATGCCAGCGGAATCGGTCAACCCGTCAATGGGCTTACTTTCTCCATTCTTCTGGTCTCCCTCATCTTACTCGGAGCCGGTGGCTATATCATCAATGCCGTGCTCGACCGCAGGATCGATCTGGTAAATAAACCCTCGGAAGTAATCATTGGAAAACAAATTGATGCACATACTGCTGTAAAAGTGTATTATGGTCTTACAGCCATTGCCATTGTGCTGGGCGGACTTGCAGCATTCCTTATCGGATCTTTTAAACTTGCTGGTTTACATGTCATTGCAGCCGGACTGTTCTGGTCGTATTCGCATCGTTATAAGCAGATTTTTCTGGTTGGAAATCTGTTGGTTTCCCTGCTTTCTGCCATGCTGATCCCGGTATTGTGGATCTTTGATTTTTTTGCGCTCCGGAATCAGGATGTCCTTTTCGGTGCCATGATTCCGCAACTTGATTTTGTTAACAGACTGGTAATCATGCTATTTATGTTTGCCTTCCTCTTAAGTCTGGTGAGGGAAATCATAAAAGATGTTGAAGATATGGAAGGCGACCAACGCTATGGTTGTCAAAGTCTTCCATTGAAAATAGGTGTCAAAAACACCAATCTGGTTATTTTGCTGATAAATCTGATAATAGCCCTGGCATCCTGGTTCTGGATTCCACGAACATCCGGCTCGTTATTTTTATTTAACAACCTGTATATCATAGCATTCATTATTATCCCGCTTATTTTTACCAGTCTTTTTCTGTTAACCCGGCATGACCAGCGTAGTTTTATGATCGCAAGTCGTATTTTTAAGTTTTCGATGGTAAGCGGAATCCTGTCCTTTTTGTTTTCCATAATCCATTGATTTATGTTACCCGAAAAATTCCGGCCTTATCATTATATTCTGGCTTCAAAATCACCCCGCAGGCAGTACCTGATGAAAGAAATGGGATTCGAATTCAGCATCGATGTCCGGGAGGTTGATGAACATTTTCCTGAAACGCTTTCTGCTGAAGAAATCGTCTTGTTTCTGTGTGAATTAAAAGCACAGGTATTTGATAATGAAATCCTTATGCCGGATGATATCCTGATCACAGCCGATACCATTGTCTGGCATAACGGCAAGGTTCTGGGGAAACCTTTGGATGCTGCTGAGGCCAAAGAGATCCTGATGAAACTGAATGGCAGCATGCATGAAGTATTTACCGGAGTATGCCTTAAACGCAAAAACAAAACATACAGCTTTTACGACAGAAGTGCTGTATGGTTCAAGCAACTCACTGAAAAACAAATAGATCACTATATCTCTCACTATCAACCATTCGACAAAGCAGGAGCCTATGGGGTTCAGGAATGGATTGGATATATTGGAGTTGAGAAAATCGAAGGATCATTTTTCAATGTGATGGGATTTCCAACGCACCGCTTCTATGAAGAACTTGAACAATTTATTGATAATGAATAATTTATCATCAAAATGAAAAACAATACCATTCTGAAAACCCTGTTGAAATTTTTTCTCCAGGGAATCCTGTTTCTGGGACCGGTAGCCCTGACGGTGTATGTCATCTACAAAACCGTACAGTTCTTTGATAACCTCCTCCCATTCATACAGATACCCGGTTTGAGTCTGCTCATTGTTTTATCCGGAATTACCCTTTTCGGGTTTCTGGCTTCGACTATCATTGTCGCTCCTATGGTCGATTTATTTGAAGACATTGTTATGAAAATACCCGGACTTAAATTGATTTATTCTCCGATCAAGGAGTTTCTATCAGCCATAGTCGGCGATAAAGGGAAATTTAAAGAGCCGGTGCTGGTCAACATTTATGAAGGGGCTTCGGTTTATAAACTGGGATTTGTCACCAGTCGGGATTTGTCCATTCTCGGATTAGGCGAGGATATGATCGCTGTTTACATGCCACATTCCTACAATTTTTCAGGAAATTTATTCTTTGTTCCCTCCCGTTTGGTCAAACCAATTGATGCATCTTCTTCCGACATAATGAAATTTGTAGTTACAGCAGGCGTTACAGAGATCAATAAATAAAAGAAGCCAG
>CAYLTH010000248.1:0-2939 GCA_964386485.1 uncultured Bacteroidales bacterium
ATACGCGCTCGATCACGAAATTGGCGCGGAGATCCACATCCATTTTCTCGTAATACACATCCCAGAAGATGCGTGGGTTAAAGATCGGTTTGGGTTTGTCGGACATCGCACAAAGATAGAGAAATCTTAGATCAACTATCCTCTTTTACTGATTTCGATCAGGGCTTCGGGGAGAAGGATTTCAATGTCTTTTTCAGCCAGGTGAATAATCCCGTCTTTTTCGAGTCCTTTGAGCAGTTTTACGGTTGTTTCGGTTGATAAACCTGCAAAATCAGCGATATCTTTCCGGCTTAATAAGGGGAAAATATGTTCATCCGGAGTATTGAGTGCGTTGAGATAAAGCAGAACATCTGCAATCCGGCCATGCATTTGTTTGAAAAGAACACTCCGCAAGGTATCGTAGAGTGAGTTCCCGCCTTCATAATACCGTTTGATCAGCCCGTGGGCGAATTGTCCGTTGTGTTTGATTAAACCTGCAATTGCATCTTTTTCAATCAGGCAGACCAGGGTATCTTTCAATGCCAGGGTAGAATAATTATAGGTGTGGTTTGAAAAGGCAACGGAAAGGCCAATAAATTCACCGCTGCCAATGATGCGGAGATTTATGGTGTGATTCGTATCTCCGGTTAAATATTGTTTTACAAGTCCATCCACCACGAACAAAACACTGGAAGCAAATGCCCCCTGTTTGGTCAGGCTTTCGCCTTTTCTGAATAATACCTGCGTCTTGCTCTCTTTTACAAGTTCAATTTCTTCGGGAAGCAGATTGCTGAAGCAAGGTGCTTCCAATCCGCCCAGCACACACTCATCAATATTGGAATACGTCTTCATGATTTACAGTAAAATTCAAAACCTCCTGCAAAAGTAGGAACTATATTAACAAAAAAGTTGTCCAATCTCAATGACGGGCTTGTCCGGTCAGACCTGCATTTTGAGTCTTCGTAAGCCGGGTTGGCGTAATTTTGCAATGTAATTCAGAATCAATATTCATCAATAAAAATTTATACTATGCTTTACACGAATTTAAAACACATTATGACTGCTGATGAGCATCAGAAGTTAATCAACGAACATGAAAACGTAATGGTATGCTGCGGCCGGATGGGCCCTATGTGTATCCCGGTTTATGGGATCATGGAAGATATTCAGGATCAGTATCCGCATGTATTATTTGCTGATATGGAGTTTGATAATCCGGAAGCCTGGGTGATCCGGGATGCTCCCGAAGTAAAACATTTCATGGGAATTCCCTTTACCATGTATTATAGAAACGGGAAATTGGTGAAAGCGACTTCCAGTATTCAAAACATGAACCAAATTACAACAATTCTGGAGCAGGAGTTTAAAACTGCAGAAGTGATTGCTTAACAAGCAGCATATGACAAATCATTATGATGCAATTATTATCGGGGCGGGGCCTGCCGGACTAACGGCAGGCATTTACCTCTCCCGGTCGAGGGTTAAGACCCTGATTTTAAATGAAGGAATCGTTGGCGGCCAGATGGTGCTGACCCATGAAATTGCCAATTATCCGGGCGTCGAAAGTATCAGCGGATACCAGCTTTCGATGACCATGCGAAATCAGGCTAAGAAGTTTGGATGCGATATTAAATCGAATATTCAGATTGTATCGCTTGATCTGGAACATGATCTCAAGGAGGTTGTTCTTTCGGATGGGACAAGGTATACCTCAGATAGTATCATCCTGAGCCCGGGAGGTCGCTCGCGGACGCTGGGAGTGAAAGGCGAAGATGTGTTGAAAGGGAAGGGGATTTCTTACTGTGCTACCTGTGATGGCGATTTCTTTACAGGAAAGGAGATCATGGTGGTCGGTGGTGGAAATTCGGCCCTCGAAGAAGCGGTTTCCCTGACAAAATATGCATCAAAAGTTACCATTGTCCATCAGTTCGCCCATTTCCAGGCCTTTGAATATGCAGTTCAGGAGGCACAAAACAATCCGAAAATCAACTTCATGATGGAGTCGGCAATTACTGCCTTTCTTGGCAATGAAAAACTGGCAGAAGTTGAAATCACCAGTCTGAATGAAGGAACAAAGAAAAATTATCCCATCGAAGGTGTTTTCATCTTCATCGGTTATGTGCCCAATACTGAATTCCTCGAGGGAAAAGTGGGGCTTAATACATGGAAGGAAATAGTGGTGAATGCGGACATGCAGACCAATATACCCGGTGTTTATGCTGCCGGTGATTCGGTTGCAAAAAAGGTCAGACAAATTACAACAGCCGTTTCAGATGGTACCATTGCGGCACTTTCTGTGTCGAAATATATCCATGAGCTGCATCAAAACAGAATTGAAATACCTGCCTGATAATCAGGCATAAAACCGCAATACGTGAGAAATATCCTGAAGTTACTGGTTGATAAAAGAGTGGCCATACTGGCTGTATTGGGGGCATCTGTTTTTTATGCATACTCCCAATATCATATATCATTATGGTATATTTTACTCGCAGGGGTGATTGCCGGTATTATTTTTGGGAAGGTGTTCTGCAGATGGGCCTGTCCGATGGGGCTCATCATGGAAATTATGATGGGCATGAGTCCGGAAGGGAAAATCAGACAAATGTACCAGTACCATAAAGTGGGGTGCCCGATTGCCTGGATTTCAGGCTGGTTGAACAAATACTCATTTTTTAAAATCCGGCTCAACACCGATACCTGCAAGAACTGTGGAATCTGCGACAAAGAATGTTATATCGTGGCCATGGAACCGAAGAAATACAGCCTTTATAAACCCGCAATGGAAAAACCAGGGCAAAGCTATACCTGCTCAAAATGCCTGGAATGCGTGGCTGTTTGTCCGAACGGAAGTCTGACCTATAAAATCTGAAGGGACTTCAAATCCGGTAATCCGGAGAAAAAGAATCAGGGTTCAACAATAATTTTCTGACTTACCTTTTCATCTTTTGTTTCAACGG
>CAYLTH010000249.1:0-2888 GCA_964386485.1 uncultured Bacteroidales bacterium
GATGCCATTTTACCCAGACTGGCCATGCGGTCGTTATGAAACTGCTTCGCTTCTGTCTGCTTACGGTTTGTATTATCCCGGATAATGATCATATAGGCAAAAGGCTGTTCATCAGGACCGTTTATCAGTGCAATACTCAGCTCCCCCGGATAAACTGACCCATCTGTTTTCCTTAAAAATAAAGTAACATTCTGGGCAATTCCCTGCCGCTGACTGGTTCTGATCATATCCTTCAATGCAGGCTTATTCTCGGCTGTAACAAACTGAAAAAATAACTGCCCTGCAATGGCTTTCCGGTCCTGTATCCCTAAAAGCTCAAGACCAACCCGCGAGACTTCTGTAATTCTGCCCTTCAAATCAGTCAATACGATTGCATCCGGTGAAGCATCCATCAATGTCCGGTACAATTCTTCACTTTTACTCAATAAGGAAAAAGTTCGCAACAAGGCATCCTGTGAGGATTTAAGTTCGGCTGCTTTATCCCGTATTGTCCTTTTTTGCTGATACAACTCCAGGAAGACTTTCACCTTGCTAACCAGGATATGGCGGTTGAGTGGTTTTAAAATATAATCAACTGCACCTGCATCATAACCTTTGTGGATATGACCGTCGTTCATATACAAAGCGGTAAAAAAGATTATCGGTACCTTTTCAGAGCTTCTCTTCTCATTCAGCAAAACAGCCAGATCAAACCCATTCATGGTGGGCATCATGATATCAAGCAATGCCAGAAACAATTCAACATCTTTAGATTTTTCAAGGGCTTCTTCCCCCGATTGTGCCAGAATGATATTGATATTTAACCCGGTGAGGCAAATATTCAGATATTCAAGATAATCCTTATTATCATCAACTATCAGCAAATTTGGCAACGACTCCATTGTGAATATTTAATTTGAATGATCCGGCACAAATTCCGGCGAACCCTAACCCCAAGCAAATATATAAAATGGCATGATGCTATCAAAACAATTCTTGTCCTATTTTTGTAAATTTGTACATCAATACTATAAAACAGAATGAAACTTACTGATAAACAAAAAGCAAAGCTTGTGAAGGAACAGAGCCGCAAACACAAACTCCCCCCAAATAAGGTAGAAGAACCAAAAAGAACCTACAAAAGAAAAAACAAACCGGATCCTGACCAGCTATCTGACTAAAGTAAACGGACCATAGCGTACCTGCTCCTTGTCCGATCCCGGTCTCCCCTGTCCCGTATACCGGATCATGTAATAATACACATCACTTTTTGCTTTTTCTCCATTATAAACCCCATCCCAGCCAACTTCCAGCACATCCGATGTAAAAAGGTGCTCTCCCCAACGGTTAAATATAAGCATCTCATACTTTACGATCTCCACTCCCTTGGGTAAAAACACATCATTCACCCCATTGTCGTCCGGTGTAAACGCATTCGGAATCCACAACTCACTGCATTCTTTCAGCAACACCGTATCGGTTGCCGGACAAGTTTGATTCCTTACAACCACCCAGTATTCCCCGGGTTCATGAACATAAAGCATATGCTCCTTACTCCCGTCAGACCAGGAATAGTCAGAATATCCCTGTGAAATCCGCAACCATTCAACTGCTCCGTCACACAAATACCGGTCGGGTCCCAGGCTTACCTCCGGTATCGCAATTACATGTACTGTCGACATGACCGTATCCCTGCATCCGTCAGCGTCAACAATCAATGTATAAATTGCAGGATGCTGAGGTGTCAGGTAGATGTTGGGCTGATTCGATCCCGAACTCCAGGAATAATTCGAGCCGGCCAGGCTACTTGAACCGCGCAGGGTAAACGAATCACCCCGACAAACCGAAGTATCCGATGGATTAATACCGGCAACCGGTACCGGTTTAACCTGAATTGTAAGGGTATCACTCCCTGTACACCCGTCAAAAACCCCGGATACTGAATAAACGGTATTGGTAAATGGCGATACCTTCATGACAGATCCATTGCTCCCGTTCGACCAGGTAAAAACAGTGCCGGGCAGCGTACTGGAGGCAAGCAGCGTTGTACTGTCCCCAAGGCAAATTGTAGGGGAATTGGTGGTAATCAGCAAAACCGGCGATGGGTTAACCTTAACATACACACTGTCTTCAGCCATGCATTGTTCAACGGTACATTGCACCACATACCAGGCATTCTGGATTGCAGCAAGCTTCCACGTCGCTGTCGAAGGCCCGTTCTCCCATTGCCAGGATGGAGAAGTGAGATTGCTGTAAGCATTCAGCATCACCGAATCATAGGCACAAACTTCCGGATTCGGATTGGTGAACCCAATCTCCGGAAGTGGTTTCACAACAACTTTCCGGTGAGCTGTATCACTGCAACCATCAAGACTCACTGTCACAACATAGATTGTAGTGAGCAGGGGAGCAACCGAAATAGCCGCAGTCCCGCCTCCCGAACTCCAGGTAAATACCGAAAGTGGCAAATTGCTTTGCGCCGTCAGTACAACATTCTCTCCTTTGCAAATACTTGTGTCGGCCGGTATTATCTGGGCAAATGGCACAGGTTTTACATGAACCAGTACTTCCGCAGAATCAATACAGCCATTCAATTCGCCACGAACAAAAAACAGGCTGTCGGAAACCGGATGAACCAGAATAGTGGCCGAACCGGCACCCGTGCTCCATGTAAATCCTGTCGAACCCAATGTACTTGTGGCAGTCAGATTGATACTGTCGCCTTTACAAATGACCGGATTCAAAGGCAGGATATTTACCTCCGGAGTGGGCTTAACTGTAATATTCAGCATTCCCGACAACCAGCGCTGACATCCGTATAATGTGTCCAGGGCCAGAATTCTGAATTTATTGCTGATCGTCAGCGATCCGGTCGAAAAAGTCATAACACTGTCGCACAATGTTATCTG
>CAYLTH010000250.1:0-2875 GCA_964386485.1 uncultured Bacteroidales bacterium
CCATGAGATTAAAAATTTAGGCTTTTCAAAATGAGGTGCAAAATTAGGCAGAATCCGGTTGCAGCGGACAGATTAGCGGAGAGATTTTTTCAGCAGGCTGATTGTTTCCTTAATTCCTTCGGCATATCCCACCGGTTTGAACTGAAAAGCTTCCTCAAAGGCGGTGGAATCGAAGTAATAATCCTCCTCATACTGATACATCATTTCGATGGTTTCCATGATCGTACGGTTGAAGGGGCCAACCATCTGAACCATCCATTTTTTCAGCACGCTGAAATCGGGAGCCATGGCAAATTCTTTGGCAGCGATCCGGATAAACTGCTCACCGGTTAGGGGCGGATTCATGGTGGGTACATGCCAAACCCGACCAAACGCTTCATTGTGTTGTGCCATAATATGAAGGGCCCGGGCACAATCGAGGGTATAGGTAAAAGAATGCGAAATGCCTCCATGGATAAGCCATTGGGGCTTTTTGGCTTTGAGCATTTTGGCAAAAACGAAAATAAAAGGAACGCTGTTGGTGGTTATAAACGGCCCATACAGATCAGCAGCCCGGGCGATGGCAGCGGTAATATTTCCGGCTTTCATTTCCTGTTCAAGATACTGTGCGACTTCAGCCCGGATGGCTCCTTTGCGGCTGCAGGGATTATAGGGTGTTTCTTCGGTCATTTTACCGCTGACTTTCCCATACATATATACATTATCGAAAAAAATCAGCTTTGCATTTGCCTGTTTGCAGGCTTCAACGGTATTGCGGATAATTTTCGGCCATTGCTCTGCCCAGACCCGTGAATCATATTTCAGTCCGGCCAGCAGATATACCACATCTGATCCTTTGACAGCAGCCAGTGTTTGTTCGGCAGAAGTCATATCTGCCTTGAATGCTTCAGCTCCCGGACGGGTTTTCCCGGAGCGGGATACCAGGCGAACCTGTTCTTTTGCCCGGATTAATTCGATGCACAGGGGTTCTCCAATCGATCCGCCTGCGCCCAGTATAGTGTGTTTCATATGCTGCAATTTAAACCTCAAAGATACGGTATTCTCCGGGTTGAACAGGTTTAAAGGGAAAAGGAAAAAGGAAAAAGGAATTGGTAATTGGTAATTGGTAATTGGTAAATGGTTGATTGCTTGACTTTCAAGGTCTTCAGGACTGAAGTTAGGCTACCGATGAACTGACGAGACCTGGAAAGTCTTTTGTTCGGCTGCAAGGTGGGATCGGATTTTGCCAAAGCTTTCAGAATGATCTAATCAGGATTTTGGGCCATGAGACTTTCCAGGTTTTGAGACTTCATCGGATAGCATTGCAGCGGTCAATCAAACCTTGAAAGTCACACTGAATTTTTTGTAGAATTTCTTCGAGAACAAGGAAGATTCACGAAGCCTATCGGCACAATTGCTCAATTTGAATATTATTATGATAATAAATTATTCGTATCTTTATGCTTTCGGATATTGAATCAGGTTTTATCTGCATCCACTATGAAAACGCTATTTCTCCTCATTTTGGGTTTCTTTGTTTCAATTCAGGGTTTTGCCCAGCAACTCCAATGGGCCAGACACATTGGCGGTACAGGATTTGATTATTGCAAAATTGCAGCGGATTCTCAAAACAATATTTATATCAGTGGAAGTTTTCAGTATGATTGTCATCTTGCAAGTGCATACTGGTCCTCAAATGGGCACAATGACTTGTTCCTTATTAAATATGATCACGCAGGAAATGAAGTCTGGGCCAAAAAATTTGGCGGAAACAATTATGCTATTCCTAATGAACCATGGAAAAATATGGAAAGAATTTCAGAAATAGTATATGATTCCGTTGTAAATTGCATGTACGTGTCTGGGAATTTTTATGGTACATTACTAATAGATTCTATTCAAATCATATCGACTGGACAGATGGATAGTTTTTTAGCAAAATTTGACCTTGACGGAAATTGTATATGGATTAAAAAGGCTGGAAGTACTAACGATGATTTTAGTTCAGGACTTTGTATTGATGAAAATGCGGATATTATTTGGGCCGGTTTTATTGAAGAGTCTGGAACTGTCGACACAGTTACTCATAATGCAGGTTCTTATATGGTTAAATATTCCCCGGACGGAGCTTTAATATGGGTTAAGCGAATCATTGGAGGTCAACACAGTTTAGGACGAATTTCCGTTCGCAATGATTGCGTTTATTTCGGAACATATTACAATGATAATGTTAATATTGACACCCTTTTTATACAGGCAGTGAGTGGTTATGATGTTTTGGCTGCAAAATACAATTTGAACCTAAATAAATTATGCTGGATCAATATTTTCAGTGGCAATGACGGAGTATCTGATCGCATTTGGGACATCGCTTTACTTGACTCAAACAATATATATATTACTGGGTCTTTTGAAGATTCAATTACTATTAATGATACTACCTTTAACAATGGAGTCTATTCAGAGATTTATTACCTTAAACTTAACAGGAGCGGAAAAGTAGAATGGATCCATCAATGCCATAATATAAGTCAGAATAAAAATTTTCCGAGTCAAATTGCTATTTACAATAACAATAATATCTATTTGAGTGGGTCTTTTAAAACCCGCGTTATTTTTGGAAATGATACATTATTTGCTACTGCTGAGAATTCCTATATTACGAAAATGGATTCCTCGGGAAATTTTATCGGGCAGATCCAGTTTGGAGAAGCACAAAATTCAGATATCCAGGTGCTCAATGATGGGAGTATTGTTGTTTGCGGGCAACAAATGAATACCACTGTTATCGGAGATACTTCATTTGTAAAATATTCCGGAGGCTTTAATGATTTTGATATTTACATCGCCAAATTCGACGCAATCACCGGAATGCAAACCATTTCCAAACCCAATG
>CAYLTH010000251.1:0-2863 GCA_964386485.1 uncultured Bacteroidales bacterium
CCCGGTTTCAACCGTGTTTTTATTTCCGCTCAGCATGATTTCCGGCCCGTAAATATTACGGTTTCCCTGGTTTACTGTCTGTGAAGTGCCATCAACCAGCACATCTCCTGTAATCAGGGACGGCAAAGATTCGGTAGGATGAATGATCCAGATACCATAGGAAGGAATAAATCCGGGATCGGAAAGAGGAATATTGAAATTAATAGTATCCGTGGTGTTTGTATGGTTATTGCACGAATCGATGGCTGTTCTTAATGATCCTGCACCTGCATTATTCGAATTAATGACAACAAACTTTTTTCCAAATGAATGGACAACAAATAGAGACAATATGATCAGGAGCCTGTATTTCATTGTCTTGAATCCTTATAAAAAAGTATCTTTCCTGATGCAACGGTTTTTCCTTCCTCCTTCAGAATAAAAAGATAAATTCCATCACTTGATTTGATTCCATTCATGGTTTGGCCGCACCATTGGTAAGAAAACTTTCCTGATGAAATGGCTTGTCCTGATATAATTTCATCTCCTCTGATTGTACAAATCATCCAATCCATTTGACGGCGTTCAGCCAATTCAAAGGATATTGTGCAACAACTATTAACCGGGTTTGGAAAAACCTGCAAAGATCCAATAATTGCTTTTTCCTCATTTATGCCGGTAACCACCGAAATATTTCTTGAAAATTCGGACGTGTTTCCATTTTCATCGGTAGCGGTAGATGTTATAATATCCGATGGATTAAGCCCAGGGAGTGATACTGACCAGCTTCCCGAAGAATCAGGTGTCGCATTGCCAATAAATTCCGCACCTTCTCCAAAACCATTTGAATCAGGGATTGCTTTAAAAAGCTCGATCATGGATTTTTCCGGATGCCTGCTGCTGACCTTGCCGGATAAGACGGTGTAATTTGATCCTGCACCGAACAGCGCCTGCTGAATTACCGGATAATTCATCCGCTTATTCGGACCGATCCCGTTCAACAGGGTATCAATAGGGTTTACCCCCTCCGACATCAGTTCAATGCCGGCTTTTCCGTTGCGGAAAATTGAATTGGCCGAGATTCTGTTATTGAAAGACCCATTGTCTATGATCAGGATTCCATTCTCACCGTTGTTTGCAATGGTGTTTCCGTTCCCGACACCTCCGACCCTGTTATTACATGATTCCTGATAGATCACGATGCCATTACCACTATTTCCCAGGAAATCGCCCGAAAAAGTTGTGCCGATTGAATTGTTTACAATCACATTACTGTCGGCATGCTCATACAGAATCACTCCATCGCTATGGTTTCCTGAGATCAGGTTCTTTTCAAGGATTGTATGGCTGGAAAAGGTCGTCATGATGACTCCATATTTATTCCCAAGTCCAATGTTCCCACTCAGATCTGTTCCGATAAAATTACCTTTGATCAGGTTATTTACGGTCAGGTGGTTTGTAACCATGATCCCGCTCTGCCTGTTCCCTGAAATTGTATTCCTTTCTTCTGTTGTTTCTCCGCCAATAAGATTGTCTGAAGAACCGGTTCCTATTACCAGGCCGATCTCATTTGGTACCGTATCCGTGCCCGTAATATTCAAACCAATCATATTTCCAGAGCAGGTATTGAATGAAGTTGCCCTGGTAACAAAAAAGATCCCGTAGTTCTGGTTTCCTGAAATAACGTTCCCAAGAATGCGGTTGTGATTGGAGCCGCAATCAAGGCATACACCTGTTGCATTGGGCAAAGGAACTGTTCCGGAAATATCAGTACCAATCAAATTGCCTTCAGTAGTGTTATTATTGCAATTGCCATAATAAACTACTCCATAGACCTTGTTGCCTGAAATAACATTTCGTTCCCCGGGATTGGATCCGCCCAAACGGTTATGGCTTGCAACAGTATTGAATTCAATCCCGTTACCCTGAATCAGGGTATCACCTGATGACACCTTATTGTTACCGGTAATATCTGTTCCGATCAGGTTCCCGATTACCAGGTTGCTGTCACAGGCTTCTATATAAATTCCGATCTCCAGGTTACCTGAAATGATGTTCCTGTCACTTAATGAGGCACCGCCAATCATATTACCATTTGCAAGACTCTTCATAACAATCCCTTTGTTGTTATAAAGAATCTGCTTTCCGGAGGAATCTACCCCGATTTTATTACCTCTGATCAGGTTATTTGCAGTGCCTTTCCCATTCAAAACGATGGCCGCATCCTTATTCCCGGAAATCAAGTTGTATTCAATGATCGTATTTTTTGCTTTTGAAAGATAGATGCCGGTGACGTTGGGATTGCGGTATTTCCCCGAGGGATCAGCACCTATATAACAGTTAGTGACAAAATTGTTTTGGGCATATTCACCATAAATAATGATACCTGTCTGAAAGCCTGTGATACACAGACCGTCAATCCGGTTCTGCCATGAATAGAGACAAAACCCATAAGTCACCGTATCTGACGTGGTAATATGAATTTCAGGGCCTGCCGGATTGGTGTTCCCGGTAAATAAGGTTTGTGAGCCACCGTCGATGTATACCGGGCCATTTATGATGGCCGGTAAAGCCTCCGATAATTGTATTGTAAATACACCGTTAAAAAAGCTTGGATCTGTCAAAGGAACATTAAATATTATTGTATCTGAAGAGGATGTCAGGATAACCTGTTGAATGGCATCGCGAAGCGATCCGGATCCGGCATTCAGTGTATTCGAGACTATATATTTCCCGCCTAAACTTAGAAAAGCAGAGAAAAACAAGAATACCAAAATGCCAACAACCTTTCTCATAAATTGATGTGGCGGTTATTAACGTCACTCAGATACGATAAATCTTCCGTTTCAGTAATTACTTTCATAAAATGCTGCAACTCCTCATT
>CAYLTH010000252.1:0-2846 GCA_964386485.1 uncultured Bacteroidales bacterium
GATTCATCATTTTTTCAATTCATAATTTGTGCTTCTTCCTCCTGCGGTTTCCTTTTGCAGTATGTCTTTATATATCAAATCGTTAATGTCCCGAATTGCTGTGTCTTTTGAGCATTTTGCAATCTTTGCCCATTTTGACGAAGTCAGATTTCCTTCAAATCCATCTAATAGTTTGTTAATTAGCTTATTCTGTCTCTCGTTAATAATTGTTTTTGAATGTTTATTCCAGAAATTAGCTTTGAATAAGACTTTTGTCAATATTGTGTCAGTTGATTTTAAGGCATTTATTAAACAGCTCAAAAACCATTTTATCCATTCAGTTATATCGAGTTCACCTTTTTGTGTTTTCTCAAGTATTTCATAGTATTGTTTTCTTTCTATCCTGATTTGTGCCGACATGCTATAAAATCGTTGAGTGCTTTTGTCGGATTGAGCTAATAACATATCGGTTAATGCTCTTGTTATCCTACCATTACCATCTTGAAAAGGATGAATTGTAACAAACCAAAGGTGAGCAACAGCGGCTTTTATTACTAAATCAATTTTATTGGATTCGTTAAACCATTTCAGAAAACGATTCATTTCAGATTCAATTAAATCTGCATCCGGAGCTTGAAAATGAACTTTTTCTTTTCCTGCTGCACCAGAAACAACGTGCATCGGTCCGGTTGTATCTTTTCGCCAATCGGCAACAGTTATTTTGAATACACCGTTTCTACCCATTGGGAACAATGCCGCGTGCCAATCAAAAAGTCTGTCTGCCGTCAATGGTTTGAAGCAATTATGCGTTGCATCAATCATCATTTCGACCATCCCATCAACGTTCCTGTCAGAATCAATTGAGCCAGCGATTTCCATGCCTAATCTCCTTGCAATTGATGAACGAACCTGATCGGGATTCAAAAATTCCCCTTCTATTTCTGTTGATTTTAAAACATCTAATGTTAAAGTGTCAAGTAAGGCTTCGTTTCTCAATTCAAAGCCTAATGATTCCATCTTTCCAATTAATCGTCCCTGCAAATTTCTTGCTTCACTTAATTGGTTTAAAAACGCCTCACTTTCCCAGATAAAATCTGGCCAGTTATCATTTTGATGTATATAAATTCCCATTCGTCGTAAATTTTGCAACGAAAATACGTCTTATTCGTCGCATTTAAAAATTTATCGATGCATAATTTGCGTCAATTAAGCAATTTATTCGTTGCATTACGCACTTAATATGCTTATTTTCAATCGGTTTTCTGCATCCCGGCTATAGTAGCGAATAAATTGATTCAGCGTTGTGCAAATCGACCTGAATAACACCTTAACACCCTAACACTTTAACACTTTAACACAGACTTTCCCGATGCGCAACAAACGCGGGAATTTGCCAGTTAGCCGGAACAGGATTTATTTTGACTTAGGGAACAAGGCCAAAGGAATAAGAAAATCTTACAATTTGAGAATTTGGGAGTATGTCAATCCATGTACTAACCGGAACACCTGAACACCTTAACACTTTAACACTTTAACACCTTAACACTTTTTTCCTATATTTGTGCTTCACTAAACCAAACCGCTATGTTTCCTAAAGAAGTTTATACAGAACGCCGGAATAAGCTGAGAAAAGAGCTTGGATCGGGTATCGCACTTTTCCCTGGTAATCAGGAAGTTAGTTTTAATTATCCGGCCAATACCTATGCATACCGGCAGGATAGTCATTTTACCTATTTTTTCGGTCTGAGTCATCCGGGATTTGCCGGTGTGATTGATGCGGATAACGGCAAAGATTTCATTTTCGGCAATGATGTTGATATTGAAGATATTATCTGGATGGGAGAACAGCCATTGGTGTCGGATATGGCCGCGGAAGCAGGGGTTTTGAATACTGCTCCTTATGGCGATCTGGCTTCTTTTCTGGATCAGGCAAAAAAATCGGGTCGCAAAATCCATTACCTTCCACCCTATCGTGGTGAAACAAAAATTGAATTATCGGATTGGCTTGGGATTCCAGTCGCTGAATTAAAGGCAGGCGCCTCTGTGGAACTGATCAGAGCTGTTGTAAAACTGAAGGAAATTAAAGATCAATATGAGATCGCCGAGCTGGAAAAAGCAGCCGATGCGGCCTACCTCATGCACACAACCGGTATGAAAATGTGCAAACCCGGAATAAAAGAACAGGAGATTGCCGGAACGATGGAAGGAATAGCCCTCGCCTTATCAGGACCGGTTTCATTTCCGATTATTCTGAGTATGGACGGACAGACCCTCCACAATCACTATCATGGCAATATTCTGACCGAAGGCCGCATGGTTGTCATCGATGCCGGCTGTGAAATGCTGAGCGGATACTGCAGTGATATTACCCGTACTGTTCCGGTTGGTGGCAAATTTAATGCCCGTCAGGCTGGTATTTATCAGGCAGTTCTGGATGCAAATATGGCTGTAATTAATGCATTAAAACCCGGAATCCGGTATTTTGACATGCATATACTGGCCGCACGCACGCTTACGGCGGCGCTGAAAGAAATAGGATTGATGAAAGGAGATGTGGAAGAAGCCGTAGCCGCAGGAGCACATACCTTATTTTTTCCGCACGGATTGGGACATATGCTGGGCATGGATGTGCATGATCTGGAAGGTGTTGGCGAAAACTATGTTGGATATGATGAGACCATTAGCCGTGCAACAGAATTTGGCACAGCCTATCTGCGTCTGGCGAAAACACTCAAACCCGGGTTTGTCCTTACGGTTGAACCGGGATGCTACTTTATTCCCGCGCTGATTGATCAATTCCGCAATGAAGGAAAATTCACGGATTTCATCAATTATGATCTTGTGGAAACATATAAAGATTTCGGCGG
>CAYLTH010000253.1:0-2761 GCA_964386485.1 uncultured Bacteroidales bacterium
CGGTTTTAGGATATTCATTTGAAGATGGCTTTAAAATCGAAAACATGCCGGAAAATATCCGGTTCTGGGTAAACGGATACAAAAAGCAGATTTTTGATGCCATTCAATTAAACCTTCCTGCTGATTCCAAAGCCCGTGAAGCCTGGGATTATTATCTTCAGAACAATCCGGTTTCAACGGATAATGTGGCGGCAGTCAGTCCGCTTGTGACCACCCGCTGGGATCAGGGCTGTTATTACAACGCCCAATGTCCGGTTGCCGCCGGGGGTGATTGCAACCGTGCCTGGGTTGGCTGTGTGGCTACAACCATGGCACAAATCATGAAATACCACAGTTATCCGGCCCAGGGCACTGGTTCTCATAGCTATACACATGCAACTTATGGCGTGCAAACTGCGAATTTTGGCACCACCACTTATAACTACGGATCAATGCCGGTTCAGCTTTTCAGCAACAATACAGCAACGGCTACTTTATCGTACCATTGCGGGGTTGCCGTAAACATGAATTACGGCGTATCCGGTTCGGGCGCCCAATCATCGGATGCCCGCAATGCGCTGGTGAATTATTTTAACTATTCCACAAGTGCCTATTTTGCTCAGAAATTCTGGTTTACCGATGCCGCCTGGGAAGCACTTATCCGCACAGATCTCGAAAATGGGCTGCCCATTATGTATAGTGGTTTCGACGGCACATACGGACATTGCTTTGTCCTGGACGGGTATCAGGGAACGAATCATTTTCATTTTAACTGGGGATGGAGCGGCTGGAATAACGGTTACTTTTATCTGGCTAACCTGAATTCCGGGAATGGCACGTTCAACACAGGACAACAGGCCGTAATGCACATTACACCTCCCGTTGCTCCCGTTGCGCAGTTTACGGCAGCCACACAAAATGCCTGCGAAAAAACGCCACTGCAGTTTACCAATACCTCCACAGGGTTTCCGACCGGCTTTTCCTGGTCGTTCCCCGGAGGAAGCCCGGCAACATCAACAAGCGCGAATCCTGTTGTAACGTACTCACTCCCGGGAACCTATGACGTTAAACTAAAAGTGACCAATCCACTGGGCTCCGACAGCATAACCAAAACTGCCTGGATAACCGTTCATCCAAAACCATCCAAACCCCTGCCAACTGATACAATGATTTGCTGTAACATGAGTATAACACTGAACGCAGGCAACCCGGGATCAAGCTATAGCTGGAATACCGGAAGCACCAGTCAGGTTGTTACCGTTGACAGTACCGGCACCGGAATCGGCATCAAAAGTGTGATTCTTCAGATCACTTCAGTTTATTCGTGTAGTACAAAAGATACCATCAACATTAATTTTGCAGCTTGCACAGGGATAGAAGAAACCGGGAAAACACTTCACCAAGTATGGCCAAATCCTACTTCAGGAAAATTCGTTCTGCTCACTTCGGGAACAGTTGAAAAACACAATATTATACTTTTCGCAGCAGATGGACGAAAAATAAACGATTTTATCGTGAATACGCTTACCGGGAATACCATTGAAGTCGATTTAAGCGTTTTACCGGATGGATTGTACTTCCTGCAGTTTGAAGAAAACGGGAAAGCCGAAGTAGTGAAGATAAACCTTTTAAAATAATTGCCCCTTGCTTCAGCTGATCAGAAATAAAATTCCACGGTTTGCCCTTATCGCATTCCTTTTTCTTGTATCAGGGATCCCTTTTTGTGTCGAAGCACAACTTTCTGAACCCGGGATCCCCGAATTCTCAGAACGATTGGAAAATATCCGCATCTACCGCTTAGCCATGCCCGATCTTACCCTGGTTCAGGAAGAGGATCAGCAACAGGATGCAGCCGGATACCCCTATCGGTTTGGGATAAACAGAACGCTGGACCTAGACATTCTACAGTCAGGAAGCTGGGAAGAGGTTAGCGAAGGCAGAATTTGTCGAATCCGCCTCGAATCGGAAGGAGCGAAAGCATTGAGTCTGTATTTTTCTGCATATCAATTGGCCGAAGGCTGCAAACTTTTTATCTATAGTCCTGATAAACAACAGGTTTTGGGCGCTTACACCTCACTCAATAATCAGGATGATGGGTTGTTTGCCACCACTCTTATCCGGGGAAATCAAATGATCCTTGAGTTTTTTGAACCGGAATACCAACGCAACAATTCGGTATTGGTAATTGGTGAGATTTGCCATGCCTACCGGGGGATACGGGATAAAGGATTTGGCAGTTCAGGAGCCTGTGAAGTCAATATTAACTGCCCGGAAGGGAACAACTGGCAGGATGAAAAGCGCGGCGTGGTCAGAATTCACATCAAAATCGCTTCCTCAGTATTTTGGTGTACGGGTTCCCTAATTAACAATGCCCGTCAGGATTATAAACCCTACCTGCTCACTGCCGATCATTGCGGCATGACAGCCAATGCGAATGATCTCAGTCAATGGGTTTTCTATTTCAACTATGAATCGTTGGATTGTCCGGATCCTGCGACTGAGCCCGCTTTCAAAACCCTTGTTGGTGCTAAAAAAAAGGCAGCCAGTGGTGGAAATGGTACAGTAACTGCATCCGACATGTATCTGGTTTTGCTTAACAATACTGTTCCTGCTTCATTTAATCCATACTACAATGGCTGGTCGCTTTCCAATACAGTCTCCCCTTCCGGCACCTGTATCCACCATCCGGAAGGCGATATCAAGAAAATTTCGGCCTATAACACACCAACCTATTCGACAAACTGGGGCAGTATACCGAATACCCACTGGGGTGTTGGCTGGA
>CAYLTH010000254.1:0-2718 GCA_964386485.1 uncultured Bacteroidales bacterium
CCCCTGCAGGAGGCGTTGCCTCCTGCAGGGGGATTACTTTTATAAATATGCGTCGCGGGCCGTCATTTCGACTGAAAGGAGAAAACTCCGGTAGCAGAATACAAAATCTCGGATATTGGACAATCATATTTTTTCGATTATTCCACTTTCCCAAAATTGTTTTATCCGATATTTGTCTTTTGATAAAATTGTTTTATCTTTGTAAAAAACAATCCAATGGCACTTTTCGAACGAAAATTATTGTTTCCGATAACGGAACATCTTAATAACGAACGGCATACCATTATAACCGGACCCAGACAAACCGGAAAAACCACACTATTAAATCAGATACGTTCCAGCTTGAATGCAAAGGGAGAAGTCACCCATGCTATAACGATGGAAGACCCGTTTATCAGAACCAGACTGGATGAACACCCTGAAAATATTTTTGAATTGATACCCCGTCCGGAGCATAACCGAATATTTCTGTTAATCGACGAAATTCAGCTATTGAAGGATCCGTCGAACTTTTTAAAACTTCTGTACGACAACTTTACTACCCGGCTCAAAATCGTTGCAACCGGGAGCAGTGCATTTTACATCGATACCAAATTTAAAGATTCATTGGCCGGCAGGAAAAGAATCTTTGAACTTTACACCCTCGATTTCGATGAATTTCTGGTATTTAAAAATCGCAGCAAAGATTTGATTCCCGAACTGGAACGTATCCGGAATGAATCCCGCTATGTTTCACTCCACCGAAACGAAATCCGCAATCTGTTTTCAGAATATCTGACCTGGGGCGGATATCCTGCTGTTGTCCTGGCAAATTCAGATGAAAGCCGCAAAGAATTACTCAAAGAACTGACCGGCTCCTTTTTGAAACGGGATATTTTCGAATCCAGGATACAGGAAGAAGATAAATTTATCAGGCTTTTAATGATACTCGCATCTCAAACCGGCTCACTGGTCAATTACCATGAACTTTCCCGCACCCTCAGATTATCCGTAACAGCTGTTGAATCCTATATTTACATCCTTCGAAAATGTTTCCATATTCATCTGCTCCCCCCATTTTATCAAAATATCCGGAAGGAACTCATTAAAATGCCGAAAGTATATTTTCATGATCATGGATTCAGAAACACGCTTTTGAATTTGTTTGCTCCACCCGATAACAGACCCGATAAAGGAGCTTTGCTGGAAAACTATGTCTTCATCCGTCTGCGACAAAAATATGGTACCGATGCACTCAAATACTGGCGAACGGCCGATGGCAATGAAATTGACTTTATTGTGGAAGAATCCTACCTGACCGGCCAGGCCATCGAAGTCAAATCGCAGATCCAATCCTTCAATCCAAAGAAACTATCGCGATTTGCAGCCGCTTACCCGGGATTTTCGATTCATGGCCGGGCATTCGATGCAGATAATAATTCAAATGATATTCTGGGGCTTTAATTTCTTTGTGTCTTCTGTCATGCTCCTTGTAGCATTCTTGCATTCTCGCATTCTGGCATTCTCCTCATTCCCGCATTTTCATTCCGCATTCTGCTTTCCACATTTCTGTCATTCATACCTTATTTCCTTAAAAAAGGTTCCTCCCCTTCGGTCGGAATGACAGCGCCCCCGCTAATCAATGCAAATCCCCCTGCAGGAGGCGTTGCCTCCTGCAGGGGGATTACTTTTATAAATATGCGTTGCGGGCCGTCATTTCGACTGAAAGGAGAAACCTCTGTCTCCCGGTGGGCGGGATGTCATGCACTACTGCCTGACAGGCCACTTGCCGAAATCCCCTTAGTTATACATATCCGCCGTAACAGCAAATTTATGAACGAACTCTCCGTTCTTGTCCTTATAATTATAAATCATCGTCGTTTTATGGTCCCGGTAAATTTTCAGGTCGGGATTGGTCTTAATCGTGTTGACAATGACCGGCTCAAGATATTTTCGCACGGTATCTAAATTGATTTCTGCTTTTGTCAGGCTAACCAGAGTATAATTGTATTGAAAGGAATTGTCGGGTAAAGCAACTGTATTATCCAGCCGCGTCTGCTCATCAACCATGACCGGACATGTTTTATTGATCTCGCTGGCAGCCTGCATCATCTCTTTATCAAAAGAAGGGGTCTTAAAATACAGCTGTTGTACTCCAAATGCCACAAGACTAAAGGCAACGATTCCGACAACAAGCCCGATTAAATTATTTCTTCGGGCTTTTGAAGGAGGAAAAGACTGCAGAACAAGCGTTTCAACAGGTTTCGTAATGGGTTTGGGCAGTTCGTAACCGCAGGATTTGCAGTATCTTGCATTCGACAGGTTGTCGGCAGCACAGTTTGAGCATTTTATATTGGCCATTCCGCTTGGTTTTTGTAGTTAGGTTCAGGATTGTTATTGCCCGTATGAGGTTCAAAAATAAGGAATTTTATCGTTCAGATCCATAAAAAAACCTCGACAATCGCATCAGTCATCAGACTTTCATTCTTTCTGACTTCTGCTTTTAAAGGAAGTAAATACGTGTTCATTTTGGTATCAAACCAGATCGCTGTTTTCCACTCGGTGTTTCCGATTCTGGCCGTTGCCGGAAGTCGACCCCACCCTTCATGAAATGATTTAAAAGCATCTCGTATTTCAGTTGCCAGTTCCGGAGGCAGCGAAACAAAATACCAGCTCCCGGATCCTGCATATTTCCATGGCTTAGCCGTAAATTGATATTTAATGCCTTTAATGATCATG
>CAYLTH010000255.1:0-2592 GCA_964386485.1 uncultured Bacteroidales bacterium
TGCATGCTACCGGTGATTTCAGCAGCATGGTATGGGATAATGGCAGTACCTTCCCGGACCGGCTGATATCCGAAAGCGGCTGGGTACGGGCTACAGCCTTTAAGGAGCATTGCAGTATATCCGACAGCCTGTATTTACAGTCATGCGGCACGGTGTATTTTCCCAATTCCTTTACCCCCAACGGAGATCAGCACAATGATGTGTTTCTTCCGAAGTATGAATGGACAGACGATTACCTGCTCAGGATTTACAACCGCTGGGGCTTTGAAGTTTTTCGCAGCCACTACCCTGAAAAGGGCTGGGATGGGCGTAATGGCGGACAGGATTGTCCGGAAGGTGCATATTATTATGAAGCTACTTACCGCCTGTTGGATCAAACGGGCTCACATTATGAGAAAGCTTCGGGTACGATTATTTTGATGCGGTAAAAAAGTGACGCGTGACGCGTGACGCGTGACGGGAAATGTGCTGATTTGCTGATGCGAATTTGGATTCATTTCTGAAGGCAGGAATGAAGGAATGCATTACGACAAAACTGCTCCCTTCTCCTCGAGGAGAAGGGTTGGGGATGAGGTGAACCCTGGGAAAATGCAAGAATGCGGTAATGCAAGAATGCGAGAATGCGGGAATGATTAGCGACAAAACTACTCCCTTCTCCTCGAGGAGAAGGGCCGGGGATGAGGTGATTACAGCAACTGCAACCGATTCGCATCCAGCTTTATAAAAATAAACAGCAGAATGGTAAAGGCAAAAAGCGAGGAACCGCCATAACTGAGGAAAGGCAACGGAATCCCGATTACCGGAGCCAGTCCGAGGGTCATACCAATATTGACCATGAAATGGATGAACAGGATAGACGCTACTCCATAGCCATAAATGCGGGCAAAGGTCGACCGCTGGCGCTCTGCAGCCGTTATTAAACGGTAAAAAAGCATCAGGTAAAGCCCGACAACAACCACCGAACCCAGAAAGCCCCACTCTTCACCTACCGTACAAAAAATAAAGTCGGTGCTTTGCTCCGGTACAAAATTGAATTTGGTTTGTGTGCCATGTAAAAATCCTTTCCCGATGAAACCACCGCTGCCAATGGCTATCTTCGACTGATTCACATTGTATCCGATTCCTTTCAGGTCAACTTCATTCCCGATGAGTACATTAATACGATCCTGCTGATGCAATGCCAAAACGTTGTTGAAAACATAATCAACCCCGAAAATAAAGCCGCTTATCAACAGAAATAAGCCAACCAGCGATAAAATATCCCGGCGGTTTTTACGAATCAGAAAAAACCAGAATAAAAATCCTGCACCTAATATTCCGATAATCACAAATTTGTTTATCATCAGGGTCAATACAAAAAGAACAATGACTAATGCGATGATAATCAATACATTACCAGACAAGCCTTCACGGTATAAAACAAAAATAAAAGCCGAAAAAACCAACATGGAACCGGTATCATCCTGCAGTAAAATCAGCAATGCCGGGATCCCGATAATCACACCGGCCATGATTTTCGTGCGGAGATCCTCCATCCGGATATTCAACGAACTGAGATAACGTGCCAAAGCCAGGTTTACCGCAATTTTGGCAAATTCAGAGGGCTGCAGATCAAATCCTCCCAGATCGATCCACGACTTGGAACCACTCACGGTTTTGCCGATCAGCAATACGGTTATCAGCAGGAAAAGGCTGATCCCGTAAAAGGTAAACGAGAAGGCCGGAAATACCTTGTGATCCACCATCAGCAGGAAAATCGCCAGAAATACCGAGCAGACAATCCAGACCATCTGTTTGCCATACCGCTGACTGAAATCAAAAATACTCCGGTGTTCTTCATTGTAAATGGCTGCATAAATATTGATCCAGCCAATGAGCACCAATGCCACATAGATCAGAACAAGCTTCCAATCAATATTATAGAATATGCCTTTATCTTCTCTCAATTTAATTTCTGTACTACGCCGTTAATCATTCGTTCTTCTACTTCTTTCTTGTTGATTTTGCCTGTCAGATATTTTTCGATCATGAGCATGGCAATAGGAGCTGCCCAGGTGGCCCCAAAACCGGCATTCTCGACAATAACAGAAATGGCAATTTTGGGATTGTCTTTCGGGGCAAATGCAATAAAAATACTGTGATCTTCACCGTGAGGATTCTGAGCCGTACCGGTTTTCCCGCATATCGTAATGGAGTCCATTTTATAGGCATGGGCAGTCCCGCTTTCTACAACCTGATACATCCCCTGCACCACAATTTCGAAATTACGGGCATTGATGGGTACCTGATGCCGGGTATTGAACCGCATTTCTTTTTTCTTGTCGTCGCCCACATATTTTACGATGTGTGGCGTATGATAGAAACCCCGGTTGCTGATGGTTGCAGCCAGGTTTGCAAGTTGTACCGGTGTTGTCAGAATTTCACCCTGCCCGATAGAAAGGGAAACAATGGTGAGGAAACGCCATCTGTTCTTGCCATAAATATTGTCGAAATAGGCAGGTTTGGGAATCAATCCGCCAAGGGTATTCGGGATATCAGTTTCGAATTTACTTCCAAAGCCAAAACTGGTAACATAATTGCGCCAAGTTTCAT
>CAYLTH010000256.1:0-1260 GCA_964386485.1 uncultured Bacteroidales bacterium
CTCCCTTCTCCTCGAGGAGAAGGGTTGGGGATGAGGTGAAACCAGTTACCAGTTACCAGTTACCAGTTACTAGCTCCCTTTAACAATCTCTACCATAACCTCAACAGCTTTCACCATGCTTTCAACCGGGACATATTCAAATTTCCCATGAAAATTATGGCCGCCGGCAAAGATATTCGGACAGGGCAATCCCATGTACGACAGGCGTGATCCGTCTGTTCCACCGCGTATAGGAACCACAACGGGTTTTACACCCGCTTTGATCATGGCTTTTTCGGCGCGCTCTACAATATAATATACAGGTTCAATTTTTTCGCGCATATTGAAGTATTGATCCTTCAATTCAATAGTCAATCTGTTGTCATACCGAAGGTTCAGATAATCAACCGCCTGACGGATCAATATTTTCTTTTGTTCAAATTTATATTTATCGTGATCCCGGATAATATAACTTACACTGGCATTTTCAACGCTTCCTTCCATTTTAATCAGATGGAAGAAACCCTCATAATCCTGTGTAAACTCCGGACGATCAAATACCGGCAAGAGGGCATTAAACTCCATACATACGAGCATGGCATTCACCATTTTATGCTTGGCATAACCCGGATGTATATTACGGCCCTGTACACTTATTTTGGCAAATGCTGCATTAAAATTCTCATATTCCAGTTCCCCGATTGCCCCGCCATCCATGGTATAGGCAAAGTCGGCCCCAAATTTCGCAACATCAAAATGATCTACTCCCCGTCCGATTTCCTCATCAGGTGTAAATCCTATTTTAATGGTGCCGTGTTTGATTTCAGGATGCGTCATCAGGTATTCGGTCATCGTCATGATCTCTGCAACACCGGCCTTATCATCTGCCCCGAGTAGTGTTGTACCATCTGTTGTAATAATGGTTTGTCCGGTATAACTGCTCAATTCAGGGAATTCAACAGGCGAAAGCACCATGCGGTTTTCATGACTCAGCACAATATCCCCGCCATTGTAATGAGAATGAATCTGCGGCTTAACATCATTTCCGGGGTTATCCGGACTGGTATCCACGTGGGCAATAAAACCGATAACAGGCATCGGATCCGAAGTGTTGGCGGGTATGGTAGCCATCAGATAGCCTTTTTCATCCAGACTTACGTCTTTCAGCCCGAGATCGGTCAGCTCTTCTTTAAGTAAATTCAACAGATCAAACTGGATAGGTGTACTGGGTGTAGTTTCAGAGCTATCATCCGATTTGGTATCAATAGCCACATAACGCAA
>CAYLTH010000256.1:1360-2571 GCA_964386485.1 uncultured Bacteroidales bacterium
ACCATATCCATGATCAGAATCTGAACAATCACGCTGGCAAAACTCCTGAATTTCACTCCACGGGTCTGATGTTGTTCATCTCCTTCCACTTTATGGTAAATTTCCATGGTGCTTTTATAGAGAAGGAACAATCCGCCGATGATTAATATAAGATCCTTTCCCGAAATACCCTGGTCAAAAACTGTGAATAAATCGTTTTTCAATTGAAGGATGAGTGAAATTACAGACAATAAACCCAGTCGCATGAACATGGCAAGAATAAGTCCGACACGTCTGGCTTTCCGTTGTTTTTCAGGGGGCAATTTCTGCGAAAGTATCGAAATAAAGATGATGTTGTCGATACCAAGAACGACTTCAAGGGCAACCAGCGTTACCAGAGAAATTATAATCTCGTATGTCATTGTTTAGTCCTCTTTTTTAGCTCTTAATGATTCCCAGATCAGATAACCGATCAAAATAAGAAATACACCAAAGGCAAGAATAGCGGCATTGTTCGATTCAAACCATTCTGTTGCCTTAATATCAAGTCCGCCAAACTTCAAAAAGGCTGCAAAAACGCCCATAAGTGCACCTCCGGCAATAAAACCGGATGCAATCAGGGTTCCGCGTTCACGACGGGCATTGTTCAGAGCAGTGTCTTTGCTTCGGGTTGATACATACCATGCAATGATCCCGCCAATTAATAGTGGTGTGTTGAGCTCCTGGGGAATAAACATCCCGAGGGAAAAGGCAAGTGCCGGAACACCAATCAGCGTTAAAATCAGGGAAAGGAAACAACCTGCTGCGTATAAAGTCCAGGGTGCCGGTGCTCCCGACATCATCGGTCCGATAACGGCCGCCATAGCATTCGCCTGAGGAGCCACTAAAGCATTTTCGCCGGTAAAGCCGTAGGTTTTATTCAGAATAATGATCACACCGCCTACGGTAGCAGCCGATACAAAAGTCCCGACAAATTTCCAGGTTTGCTGTTTGTATGGGGAAGTTCCCAGCCAATACCCAATCTTGAGATCCGTAATAAACCCTCCCGCCATCGAAAGTGCTGTACAGACTACACCCCCGATAATCAGAGCGGCTACCATACCGGTCGAGCCTTTCAATCCTACAGAAACCATAACCAGCGAAGTAATAATCAAGGTCATCAGCGTCATCCCCGAAACCGGATTGGTTCCTACAATGGCAATCGCATTGGCTGCCACAGTAGTAAAGAGAAA
>CAYLTH010000257.1:0-2526 GCA_964386485.1 uncultured Bacteroidales bacterium
GATTCTGCCTAATTTTGCACCTCATTTTGAAAAGCCTAAATTTTTAATCTCATGGATACCCCTAAAGAGGAAAAAGAAGAAGTTCGGTCACTGAATTTTATTGAACAGATTGTTGAAGAAGATTTACGCAACGGAAAAAACGACGGAAGGGTGCATACCCGTTTCCCGCCGGAACCCAATGGTTACCTGCATATCGGTCATGCCAAATCCATCTGTCTGAATTTCGGACTGGCCAAAAAATATGGCGGAAAAACCAACTTGCGTTTTGATGATACCAATCCGGTGAAAGAGGAGCAGGAATATGTCGACAGCATTAAGGAAGATGTCCGCTGGCTGGGTTTCGACTGGGATGACCGCGAATATTATGCTTCTGATTATTTTGAAACGATTTATGAATATGCCGTTAAGCTGATCCGTAAAGGGCTGGCCTATGTGTGCGATCTGACTGCGGAGGAAATTTCTACCATGCGCGGAACGCCTACTGCTCCGGGTACAGAGAGTCCGTATCGTAACCGCAGTGTGGAGGAAAACCTTGATTTATTTGCCCGGATGCGGGCCGGGGAGTTTGCCGAAGGAAGCAAAGTGCTGAGAGCCAGGGTTGACATGGCTTCCCCGAATATGCACATGCGCGATCCCGTATTGTACCGCATTTTATTTGCACACCATCACCGTACCGGGGATGCCTGGTGTATTTACCCCATGTATGATTTCGCCCATGGCCAGTGCGACTCGCTCGAAAAGATTACCCATTCGATTTGCACCCTCGAATTTGAGGTTCACCGTCCATTATACGACTGGTTTATCCGCGAGCTGGAGATTTTCCCTTCCCGACAAATTGAATTTGCCCGTCTGAATATCAACTACACTGTGATGAGCAAGCGCAAACTGCTGACGCTGGTGAAAGAAGGAGCCGTCAGTGGCTGGGATGATCCCCGTATGCCGACTATTTCCGGATTACGCCGCAGGGGTTATACACCCGAATCGCTGCGCGAATTTGCCGATCGGATTGGCGTTGCAAAGCGGGATAATGTCATCGAAATCGGATTGCTGGAACATTGTTTGCGCGAAGATCTCAACAAGCGGGCAATCCGGCGTATGGCTGTTCTGGATCCACTGAAAGTGATCCTGACCAACTTCCCCGAAGGACATGTAGAGGAACTTGAGGCCATTAACAATCCGGAAGATGCCGGTGCCGGATCACGCAAAGTATTGTTTACCCGTGAGTTGTATATCGAAAGGGAAGATTTTCTGGAAGATCCTCCAAAGAAATTCTTCCGACTGGCTCCGGGACGTGAAGTGCGGTTGCGCTATGGATTTTACATTACCTGCACCGATGTAATCAAAGATGAATCCGGGAATATCACGGAACTGCATTGTACCTATGATCCGGCCACCAAAGGCGGGTATTCGCCCGACGGACGCAAGGTGCAGGGTACTATTCACTGGGTATCGGCCGAATATGGTGTAAAAGCAGAGGCTCGTCTGTACGATCATTTGTTTTTAAAGGAGAATCCGGAGGATGTGGAAGAAGGCCATGATTTCAGGGAATCGATGAATCCGGATTCATTAAAAGTCATTGAATGCCTCGTCGAACCTGCTTTAACCGAAGGGAAACCATTGGATACGATTCAGTTTGAGCGTGTTGGCTATTTCAATATTGATTATGACTCTACAGCAGAACATCCTGTTTTTAACCGAACGGTTACGCTTAAGGATAGCTGGTCGAAAATTGCTGCAAAAGGCTGATGAAAATTTTCAAAATTACTTGACAAAAACATAAAAACTTTTTTACCTTTGCAGCCTGAAAATTGTCCGATGGTGTAACTGGTAACATTACTGTCTCTGGATCAGTCGAGTCTAGGTTCGAGCCCTAGTCGGACAACAAGAAAATCAAGCAGTTAGAAGGTAAAACTTCTGACTGCTTTTTTTTTGTGCACACATTTGGAACGAAAAATGAGTGTATTTGATTATCACTTTCCGGAATATGCGAATCATGTAATTCTGCGCTTTAATAGTGTAATGATTTTCAGGCGGTCTGTTTTTAGCTTTGTTCCGTTACAATATCGTAACAACTTAAATGCAATCCCCATGAATACGACAGAAGTTAAAGGAAACTGGAATGAACAAAAAGGTAAACTGAAACAAAAATTCGCTGTTTTAACCGATAATGATCTTATGTACGAACAAGGTAAAAAAGATGAAATGATCGGTAAGCTCCAGATCAAGCTTGGTAAAACCAAAGAAGAAATGGATACAATTATTAAGACGCTGTAAATTTCTGGTTAATTTAAAAGAGGATTTCTTCTGTTATGGAGGAATCCTCTTTTTTTTTACTTTTAACCGGATTAATTACTCCACCCAAATCAATTGAAAACAAGGCATGTTTTTATAATTCATAATTAACATTTCACTGCGTATGAACTTCATTCTTGTCCTGATCATATCCTTAATCGTTGTGGTATTGATCGTAATAACCTTTTATACCTCTGTTAATTCCGGTGCCGCAAAATTCGGCGACTGGTTTGA
>CAYLTH010000258.1:0-2504 GCA_964386485.1 uncultured Bacteroidales bacterium
AAAGTAAACAAGCTTCCATGGCTTCTTTCGGATCATGAACCCGAAGAATATCAGCTCCCTTGGTCAATGCAATCGTATTCAGGATGCTTGTACCATTCAGTGATTCATCCGCTGTGATATGAAGCGCTTTTTGTATCATTGATTTGCGCGAAAATCCTACCATTACCGGATGACCAGCCATCGAAAGTGTTTGCAGTTCTGACAGTAAACAGAAATTTTGATCCACAGTTTTGCCAAATCCAAAGCCGGGATCCAATATAATATCATGTATATGGAATCGGGACAAGGACTCAAGTCTTTCAGAAAAGTAATGCATGATTTCTTTTGTAATATCCTGATATTCAGGATTAATCTGCATGGTCTCTGGATTTCCCTTCATGTGCATCACAACATAAGGCACCTGGAGGCGGCCGATGGTTTCGATCATTTTCGAATCGAGATTTCCTCCCGAAACATCATTGATCATATCTGCGCCCAGGTCAACAGCCTGCTGCGCAATGCCAGAGCGCCAGGTATCGATAGAAACCGGGAGATCGGGAAAGGTTTTACGGATTTCCATCAAAGCCGGGAATAAACGTCTTGCTTCTTCTTCTTCCGGAACTTCAGGTGCTCCGGGCCGTGTTGATACTGCGCCGATATCCAGAATGTCGGTATAGGGGAGCAGCAGTTCGATTTTTTTTAGCAGGTTTTCAATCGATTGCCCTTCGGGTTCATGGGTGTAAAATGAATCCGGTGTCAGGTTTAAAACGGTCATTACCCATGGCCGATCCAGGAAATGGATCGCATTGCGAAGCTTTAAACTTCGTTTTTTTTCTAAAAATGCACTCGCGGAGGCTGGATTGTTAAAAAGCTTTTCGGATTCTTTGCCGGACATATTAAGATTGCCATTAAATTTGCATTCAAAGATCAGAAAAAACAAGTCACAATACCAAAGAATCCGGAATTCATGGAACAGACCTTACTCGAATACGACCGCGAAATTGCCTTTTGCAAAGATGTCTTTCTGGCCAAGATGCGTGATTATGGGAGTAGCTGGCGTATTTTACGTCCTGCTTCACTCACCGATCAGATTTATATTAAAGCACAGCGGATCAGGAGCATAGAAGAAAAGGGGATCGCCAGAATTGCCGAAGGTATAAGGCCGGAATTTGCCGGGATCATCAATTATTCAGCGATTGCCGTTATACAAATGGAACTGGCAGGATACCATGAGTTAAACCTCGAAATGGATGAGGCCCTTACGCATTATATGCACCAGATCAACAAGGCCCGTACCCTGATGATGGATAAAAATCATGATTATGAGGAAGCCTGGCGGAATATGCGGGTGAGTTCCCTTACTGATATTATCCTTATGCGCCTGTTGCGCCTCAAACAAATAGAGGATAATGCCGGAGCAACAATCGCGTCGGAAGGACCCGAATCTAATTACCTGGATATGATCAACTATTCAGTTTTTGCCCTTATTAAACTTAGTGAATTATCTATCAATAAATAAGCCTTATGTCAGCACTTCGAAACATATTGAGAATATTATTGGGAATGGTTTTTATCTTTTCCGGTTTTGTAAAGGGTGTCGATCCGATGGGAACCGCCTACAAAATGGAAGATTATATGATCGTATATGGTGCCCAGTGGGCCGAACCCCTCGCACTCTTCCTTTCTGTGATGTTATGTGCACTGGAGTTCTCACTGGGAGTCTATATGCTATTGAATATCAAACCCAGAACAACATCCTGGATGGTACTGCTGCTGATGGTTTATTTTACGGTCGTCACCTTCTTTGATGCTTTATACAATCTGGTGCCGGATTGTGGCTGTTTTGGCGATGCCCTGAAATTGACAAACTGGGAAACCTTTTACAAGAACATTGTACTTATCGTTTTTGCCTTTATTGTATTCCGGTCCAGAAGGGAATTTAAAACACCCTTCCAGAAATTTACCGGCTGGGTGATGGTCGCCATAATCCCGCTCGTATTTATTGGTTTTGAAGTTTATAATCTGAGGCATCTTCCGGCAGTTGATTTTACAGCCTGGAAAAAGGGTAACAGGATGATCCCCAAAGAATTACAACCAGTTAACTATTATCTGGTATATCAGAATAAAAAAACCGGTGAGATCAAAGAATATTTATCCAAAGAACTGCCTTTTTCAGATAGTACTTTTATGGCCGACTGGGCTTATAAAGATACCCGCATTGATGACCCGAATGTTTACCCGGCTCCCAATTTCAGTATAGTTGATACAGCAGGTAGCAATGTTACTCAGTCGTACCTTCAAAATGCTGTATTTCTGGTATGCTCTGATATTTTGAAATCAGATGTTGAAGGACTTCAAAAAGCCTCAGAACTGATTGGATATCTGAATCAGTCTGGTTATCAGGTTATTGGACTTACGGCCAGTGATTTTAAAGTGGCCGATTCCATCAAAGCAAAATATAAACTGGATCTTGACTTTTTCCAGACCGATGACATCGAATTGAAGACGATGGTACGTTCAAACCC
>CAYLTH010000259.1:0-2496 GCA_964386485.1 uncultured Bacteroidales bacterium
CGTCACGCGTTACTCTATAATTTTGAACAATTCATCCATTTTCGGCGACAAAATAATTTCTGTACGACGGTTTTTTGCACGTGCTTCTTTTGAATTTTCAGGGTCAATGGGTTGATATTCACTGCGTCCGCTGGCGGTAAGGCGTTCGGGTTTAATGTTGCTTTTATCGACCAGAATCTTTAAAACAGAGGTTGCACGCATCACACTCAGATCCCAGTTATCTTTTACCTGCTGATTGCCTTTATAGGGTACGTTGTCGGTATGACCTTCAATTAACACATTGATTTCCTGATTGCTTTCCAGTACTTTGGATATTTTTTTCAATACATCCATCCCACCTTCACTTACCTGCCAGCTGGCAGAGGCAAATAAAAGGCTTTCTTCGAGACTTACATAGACCTTCCCATTTCGGATGTTGACACTGAGTCCTTTATCAATATAGCCCAGAAGTGCATTGTTAACGGCCATCTTCAGGGCTTTAACGATACTGTCCTGACGATGCAGAATGGCCTCGAGTTCATTGACTCTTTTTTCCTTGATATCAAGCCTGCTGCTGAGTTCATTCAGTCGTTTTTCCTTTTCCTGGAGGGTTTTTCCAAGTCCGTTCAGTTCATCTTCTTTATTTTGCAGGTCTTCCTGAATACCCTGAAGTTCGTTGAGCAAATTCCGGGTTTCCCTGTCTTTTCCCTTCAAATTTTTCAGGTTAGTAGCCTGTTCCAGATCCAGATTCCCTTTTACGCGTGTGTTTTCCCATTGGAGTGTAGCAATTTCGGTATTCATCCGGGCAGTATCATCTTTAAGTTGTCGGATCTCATTCATCAAACGGGCCATTGTTTTTTCATTGGCTGTATTCAGATCGCCTGTCTGTCGTGCTTTCGCCTCCAGTTTTTTGCGTTCATCCTTGCACTTTTCAAGGTCGCCTGCCACTGAATTGTATTTTTTCAAGGATACACATGAACTGAAAATAAACAATGTGCTGATGCAGAGAATAAGGACTGATTTTGCGCGTAAAGTATTCATAATGAATGGTTTTTTGTATTAAAAATCAAGAGTAACATACAACGGACAATGATCTGAATGCACAACATCCATATAGATACCGGCTTCCCTGAGTTGATCACCCATGTTTTCGGTAATCATATGGTAATCAATGCGCCAGCCCAGGTTTTTTGCTCTTGCATTCGACCTGTAACTCCACCAGGTATATTGATTCTGTGCTTCGGGATTGAGAAAACGATAACTGTCGATAAACTGATGTTCGAGAAATTTCGTTACCCAGGCCCGTTCTTCCGGTAAAAATCCGGAACTTGATGCATTTCTTACCGGGTCATGGATGTCGATTGCGGTATGGCAAATGTTGTAATCGCCCGAAATAATCAATTTCGGACGGGTTTTGCGCAATTCGTTTATATAACCCAGAAAATCTTCCAGCCAGATCATTTTAAAAGCCTGGCGTTCTTCTCCGCTTGAACCACTCGGATGGTAGACACTTATAACTGAGGTATCCCCATAATCGGCGCGGATTACCCGGCCTTCATAATCGTATTTCTCAATTCCCATCCCGTATTCCACATGGTCGGGTTTGATACGGCTGAGAATACCCACTCCGCTGTAACCTTTCTTAACGGCTGAAAACCAGTATGAATGGTACCCAAGTGCATCAAGTTCTATTTGGGGGATCTGGTCAGGCTGGGCTTTGGTTTCCTGAAAACAGATGATATCGGCATCTTCACGTTTAATCCACTCTGCCAGACCTTTTGTCATCGCAGCCCGGATTCCGTTCACATTATAGGATATAATTTTAGGCATAGTTTGTATTTATTGCACGAAAATACTCAAAAATTGCACATTCGCATTTGCACATCAGCACATTTGCACATTTGCACACTGTAACTCCGGTCCTATCCCCCATGGCATCATCGCATTGATCAGTCTGATCTTGCTGTATTGGTTTAATTCTTCCGGAGTTATGTCAGCGGGTTTCAATACGCCAGTTTCTATCAGATATTGCCGCATGGTCCCGTTTAACAGGGGTTTAGCAGGTGTATACCATTGATTTCCTTTCAGCAGAGCCACATTGGCATAGGAAGTATCGCTGATCAGTCCGTTACGCAGAAAAAGTACATCATCTGCATCGCCACGTTGAGCAAAGAGGGCGTCAATCGCGCTGCGGTCGGCATACTTTATATCATAATCCAGTGAATCAGCCTGAATTAGTTTTAATGACTGCACCGGACGGACCACATATGGCGTGAACGCGGCATCAATATGATTTTTTTCATAGAAAATGCTGCATTTATAGACACCTGGTCCGGGAAGTGTTTGATATTCAATATACTTAGCAATGTCCGGAGCTTCAGAATTCCAGAGTTTCCGCGCAGCATAATTCATCCTCTGCTGATGAAACTTCAGATTCCCGGCCGTAAAATTTTCGATCCGGATGGTTTCAAGCAATTGGCACATACACCTTCTGTATCAATTCGTTATACTCTTGCA
>CAYLTH010000260.1:0-2478 GCA_964386485.1 uncultured Bacteroidales bacterium
AACTGTTTGTCCCGGTATAAAATAGTTTGGCGTTCGTGATATCGGTAAGCGGATTTGTTGATCCTATTGTATTCAAGGTAAATGATGTGACGCTTAATGGTGATAAATTACCATTGGTAACAATTTGAATGCCAATTATTTCCTGATTTATTTGATTCGGAGCTACTGATGAGACATTTGTTTGTGTTGTAGTTCCAGAAATATATGTCATTGGTACAGCAGAATAATGAACAGGGGTTTCCCATAAGCCACGACCGTAAGTTGCAGCTTTCAATTTACTTTCCTGAGGATTAGCTGCATAGTAAATTTCAAGTTCACCTATTTGCACATTTGGTAAGCCGGTATTAAAAGCCACCCAGTTATCACTTCCATTTTTAAAAAATACCCCTAATTCAGTTCCGACGTATAACTGATCAATGGATGAGGATTGTTTGTTTTGAACGACACAATACGCAGGAATCTCCGGTAATCCTGTTGAAATATTGGACCAGGTTGTTCCACCGTTTGTGGATCGATAAACCGTAGTCGCATTATATCCACCTAAAGTGACCCATAAAGTATTTGCATCATTTTCATGAACTGTAACATATGTAATATTACCTGAACCCACTGGCAATGTCCCGGTTATTTCAGTCCATGAAGTACCTCCATTTGTTGTTTTCCAAATATTTGATGGTGCTGCAGCATACAGAACCTGTGTATTGGTAGGAGCAATCGCCATGGACCGGATTTTGGAGGCAGTATTCATCGTTGATATTTTTGTCCAGCTGTCGCCTCTGTTTGTGGTTTTCCAAACATCTGCATATCCTGCATACAAAATCAGAGGATTGTTTGGATCTATTATGTAAGGTGTTACCCATGCTCCATCTCCGGCAGCTAATGGTTGAATATCTGTAGAAGTATTCCAATGGTTTATGGTTCGGGAAATTTGCCCGTTAACATAAGTTCCATATTGGATATTCACATTGGTATAATCAATCAAACATTCCATCCCATCCCCACCTTTCACATCAGACCATACGCCACCTGATAAAAGTTTTGTGCCGTTATCCTGCAATCCGGTAATCACTTCAGATGAAACAGTAGCTGAAACCCCAAGCTTGTACATCTGACTGATAATCATTCCATTGGACTTATCGGTCCAGTTTGTTCCGTTATTATTCGAATAATAAATACCGCCATCGTTACATTCAAATAAATCGCCATTAGCCCTGAATGAAAGATTATGTTTGTCTGCATGAGCCGCCGGAACACCATCACCCCACCAATGATTTACAATCGACCAGCTTGTTCCACCATTCACTGATCGCCAGGTGTTTACTCCGCCAACAAGCAAAGTGTTTGCGTTTGAAGGAGAAACTGCCAGACTAAGATCATACCAACCTTGTCCTCCGGAATCACCGCCATTGGAATCCCAGCCCAATAAATTCAAAGTAGCGCCATCCAGGACCTGAGAAAATGTTGAACCACTATTTATTGATTTATATACTCCATATAATCCACTCAAAGAATTTACGGTAAGAGCATATAACCATGTTGGCTGGTTTGCAGACACTGCCAGTTCAATTCTATAGGCACTTGCATTATTAAAAGTCTGTGTCCACGATGTCCCTCCATTGGTTGAAAAATAAATTTTACCGTCTTGTGTTGAGCCATAAAGTGAATTAAAATCGCCTGGTTTATACTCCATATCAATGAAGCCAACAGCACTTAATTGGGTATTCCAGTTTGTTCCTCCATCAGTTGTTTTATAAACACCACTTGAAGTAGCCGCAATAATTACCTGATTATTAGCAGGATCAAGCAATAATCTGTTTACCATTTGGCCATCAGATAATGAATAACTTATACCGGTTGTGTTCCATGTTGATCCGCCATTTGTTGACTTTAGCACACCAACACTTCGGTTATCCCAATGGTCTTTATCTCCTGTCGCGATATAAATTGTATTCGAAGTAGCAAAATCTGTTGGTATAACAATATCACTGACGGCCAGTACACCATTGTTATCTGTTAGGCATGTCCAGTTTGATCCATTATTGGTAGTTACCCACAATCCTCCGGATGCGGTTCCAACCCAATAGGTATTGTTGTCGGTTGGATGAAAAGCGATACAATTTATTCGGCCGATTCCTGCATAGCCTCCACTTGAACTTAAAGGGCCTGAACTTGTCCAGTTAGCTGAGAGAGGAGATCGATCAGCGGGATTTGTTTCCAGATATTCTTCATAGATAAGCTGCGCGCTTATGGCTGGAAATTCACCTGTGGATGGATTGATTTTTCGTTCCATCTCATATTCCCATCTTTTAAATTGCTTCCACCCTTTGGCTTTTTTCTTTACGCCATTTTCAAAATAATAGCCTTTATCAACCTGATAAGGTTCCCAATAGGTGTTGAAGGCATTTTTATAATCATAAAAAGTTAGTTCACCTTTTGATTTACCTTGAGGTAAGTTTTTTGTCCAGTTTTGTGAAAACA
>CAYLTH010000261.1:0-2450 GCA_964386485.1 uncultured Bacteroidales bacterium
TATGGAATATTTATTTTATAGGCTTTGGCAATTACTCATCGGGAAATCGGAAGAAGACATGCCTCCCTTTGGTTCCATGATGATTTTTAGTATGCTGTTTGTATTCAATATAGGTACTATAGAGAATTTACTACACTATTTTTATAACATTGGTTATACTCCCAGGAATAAAGAGGAAGTAATACTTTATTCATTAATTCCAATTTTTTCAGTATTAATCTTTAATATTTTCTATTTATTCCGGAGAAGAAGGAAAATTAAAGCAAAGTATGAGAACGAAAACAAATTAAATAAGATAATTGGGAATATTATTTTATTTACGTATGGTATATTATCATTAATATTAGCATTTTATGTAGGGAATGCTTATCCCATAAAGTAAAAGAAATTTGCAGTTGATTGCTGAAAAAAACACGAAGGAAAATCTTTAATAATCTGATTGGCAGATGTTTATAATTGTTCAACTCCCCTTCTGCGTCATTGTGTATCCTTTCGCGACTTTGTACTAAAAAAACGCTCTGGTTTATCCACAGATTTTCACAGATGATATCACAGATTTTCGCAGATTTTATTGTAAAGGTGTAGTAAATCAGGAAGTTATATTACACATAGATTCATAGGAATTTAAAGAAACATAGAAGTTGTTCTTAAAATGAATCCCGGAAAAGCCGCATTTCAGCCAATTCCTATGTTCCCTATTGCACCTACTGTACCTATTGTGTTGAAAAAGAAAGCCTGGAACATGCGAATCGTACTTCAGAACCCACCACAGCTTTTTAATGCAAGAAGTCAAAAGGGCAAGAATTCCAGAATGCGGGAATTACTGTTTAACCAGGATGCCGGACCAAAATATAATGCAGCTACGCCGCATTGGAACGTACGCGTACTTCCATCCTACAGATATAATGCGGTTATACCGCATGGGATTTCTCCTTAATGTAAACCTATCGCATTTACAATCAATTAATTACCAATTACAAATTACCAGTTACCAGTTACTTAAATTTTGTTCAACCCTGTCAGCGGTTGCACACCCTGACAGCGGTTTTTTACGTGCGAGGGGAATATTTTACGTTGCCTTGTGAAGAAATTTGAATGCCAGAGTGGAGAGTGCAGAACAGGAGACTTTCCAGGTCTCGTAAGATCATCGGTAACCTGACATTAGTCATGAAGACCTTGAAAGTCAAGCAATCAACCAGTTACCAATTACCAATTACCAGTTACCAATAACCTGAACACCCGAACACCCGAACACCGGAACACCTTTTCCCTTACCTTTGCCCTGAAACATCAACACCGGGATGCTGGACAAACGCTATTCATTTTTAAAGATTTTTCTGAAATTTTGGGCTTTTCGCTATCAGGCCTTGAATGCTCACGGTTTGCATTCGCCTTTTGTGTATGAGCTCTATACGAAAATTATTCAGGGACGGACTCAGGATGAGCACTTTAGGAAAATGCGCCGCTTTCATGCTGACTTGGCAGCCTCCCGTCAACCCATTCACTACAATGAATTCAAAGAAGGCGTAACCCGCATTCATACCCTTTCCATCGGGAAAATGATCCGCCGTTTTGGTGTTAGTCCCGGCAACGGGGAGCTGCTTTTTCGCCTGGCTGCCCGCTTTTCACCGGAAATTATGCTTGAACTCGGCAGTTCCCTCGGTGTCAGCAGTATGTACCTGGCCGCAGCTTGTCCCGATGCCCGGCTTCTGACCCTCGAGGCTTGCCCCGAATCTACCCGTCAGGCAGCAATACATCATCAGCAGGCCGGAATCCGCAACATCAGAATCATCAATACCCTGTTTGATGAGGGCTTACAGGAAGTGCTCGACAGCCTTCCCCGATTAGACCTGGTTTACCTCGATGGCAATCATCGCTATGAGCCGACTATCCGCTATTACAGCATGATTAAACCCTTGTTGCATCCGCAAAGTGTTGTTATTCTGGATGATATCCATTACTCCCCCGGAATGGAAAAAGCCTGGAAAGAAATTTGTTTGGATAAAAATGTAACCGCCAGTGTCGAACTGTTTCACTTTGGATTGCTGTTTTACCGCGAAGGAATGGTGAAACAGCACTTCAGGGTCAGAGCCTGATTTTTACTTTTTCCTGCCTTTTACAAGCTCATAGCTGTGGTCTATCCACTCCCGTAACAAGCTGTCGCTTACAGCATCATCTATCATCACCGTGTTCCAGTGCTTCTTGTTCATGTGATAACCCGGAATTACAAACGAATACCTTTCGCGCAATGAAACCGCCAGCTCGGGATCACACTTCACATTGATACTGAATGGTGGCGTCAGGGAAGTCAGTACAAATATCTTATCCCTTACTTTGAATACAAGCGTATCTTCATCAAACGGAAAGCTTTCACTTACTTCCGGTTTCGAAATACAATATTCTCTGAGTTCTTCAATATTCATAATTCAATTTGGAGATTTGATGATTTG
>CAYLTH010000262.1:0-2427 GCA_964386485.1 uncultured Bacteroidales bacterium
ACAATTACTACCAATATACCAATATAGATACGATGGCCCGATGACATAAAATACCTTAATTTAAACTGCAGTTAATTCAAAGGTACAAAGGAGCACGGGTTTGTGTTCAATGACGGCTTAATACAGAATGATTTTAAATAAGAAGTGACTGTATGCACATTTGCAATTCGCTGGCATAATGCAATGAGACAGCACTATAATTTAATATCTCACCACGATTCTGAAACGCAGATTGGGAGGATCAAACGGAACCGGAAACTGGGTTGTGCGATCAACAATCAGGAGTTCAAGGCTTTTGAGTTTGCTGAGTTCGGGCGGTATCCTGAGCATGGGGCCGCTATAGCTGACATCGAGCTCTATCAGGTTGGTGAGTTCTCCGATTGAGGCAGGGAGTTCTGTCAGATTATTCTTTCCGATATAGAGAAACTTTAATGCCTTCAGCCGGCCGATTTCATCCGGCAGCTCATAGAGGTTGTTGCGTTCCAGATACAATTCCTCCAGATTAACCAGATCCCCGATCTCTATGGGAAGACTGTCGAGGTAATTGTATTTCAGTGATAACTTCTTCAGGTTTTCGAGATTACCTATTTCTTTGGGAAGGCTGTGCAACTCGTTACCATCCAGGACCAGGTTTTCCAGATTCACCATTTTCCCAATTTCGGGAGGCAGTACCCGCATGTATTGCCGCATTAAAACCAGTTTCCGGCATTCCTGATAATTTGCAAGCGCTTCGGGGAAAGTTGTAAATTTTTTCTGGCGGGGTTCAAATTTCAAATCAGAAATATTAATACTCAGCAAAAACTGCAGGCTGGAATAGTCCCCGGAGTTTGCCGGAAACTGTTTCCGGACGTGAAACCAAAGTCCTTTTTGGAGTTGGAGCCCAACACCCGCCATGCCACTGAATTCTGACCCATAAGCACTGTTTGCTTCCCATTTAATGCCGGATTTTGAACTCCCATCCATCCTCCCTGTCTTCTGGGAAATTAATTCATTGTAACAAATTCCGGCGTACATGGTCAGAAAGTTCATCAGCTGGTATTGCGGCACAATGGAAATCCCGGCATACTGATTCCGGAATCTCAGTTTGGAATTTTCTGTTTTATTTCCCGCAAAAGCGTAATGAAGTCCGGCATTCACACTAAAATCTTTGAATACCGGCTGGTTGTATTCCACCGAGAGAGCCGGAAGCAATGATGATTTGAGATCGAGACTGTCGTTTACCAGTTTGGTGAGACCCAGACCGCCGAAAGCAAATAATTTCCCGGACGGGAAGACCTGAGCCAGGGTAGCCGAACCAAGAACCAGTAAGGATATAAGAAGCAGGCAAGGACGCAACAGAATCTTCATAAAGGGTGTATTTGCTCAGCACATTCTAGTTTATTCCTTCCTGCCGAACCGTGCCCAGGTATAATTAATCCCATCGAGTAAGGGGCCAGTCATAAAGGTTGTGAACAAGGCCATTAATACCATGATGGAAAATATTTCGGGTCCCAGGACACCCAGGTCATACCCTATATTTAAAACGATAAGTTCCATCAGTCCACGGGTATTCATCAGCACACCTATCGACAGGGAATCTTTCCATGTGCGGCCAATAACCTTTGCCGTTACTGCACTACCGGCAAGTTTTCCCACAATGGCAACTGCGATGATCAACATACAATACACCCACAGATGTCCTTCATTCAATAATCCGATTTGTGTTCTGAGTCCGGTAAATGCAAAGAAAATTGGCAGTAACAAAATCGTACTGACATCTTCTATTTTATCCGCAAGAATTTCCTTAAACCGGATATTGTTCGGCATAACCACACCGGCAATAAAGGAACCAAAAAGTGCGTGTATACCAATAATTTCGGTAAAGTATGCCGAAAGCAGCAGAATAAAAAAGGAAATGCTGACAATGGTTTTATCGATTTTATCTTCTTTTACCCGTTTCAGACTAATTTTCTGGAGCCAGGGTTTGACCAGATAAAGCATCACGATTATGTAAACAATAGCCAGCCCTATGGTAAACAGGGAACTTGTAATACTTCCGGCTTTAACGATTGCAATAACTGCGGCAAGCAGACACCAGGCTGTAACATCATCGGCAGCAGCACAGGTTATGGCAAGTACACCCAGGGGAGTTTTCGTCAATCCTCTTTCCTTAATAATTCTGGCCAGAACCGGGAAAGCCGTAATACTCATGGCAATTCCCATAAACAGGGCAAATGAAAGAAAGCTTACATCTTTTGGTGCCAAATCAAGAAAAATATAATATGATACGCAGGCGCCCAGAAAAAAGGGCAAAATAATACTGACATGACTTATAATAACGGCATCATGTGTTTTGCTTTTAATTTTACTCAGGTCGAGTTCCATCCCGATCACGAACATAAAAAACGCCAATCCGATCTGGCTTAAAAACTGAAGGGAAATAAAGGA
>CAYLTH010000263.1:0-2390 GCA_964386485.1 uncultured Bacteroidales bacterium
TTGGCATTCGATACCTGTTTGCCAAGATCATGGCATTTTGTACAATTCGACATCCCTTCGAGGTGAGCATGAGCCTGAACAAGTTCTCCTGGTGAAATCTGGGCTGAAAGGGGTAGCCCGATGAAACAGGAGATTAGTAAAATAGTAAAGAATGCAACTGTTTTCATGATGATCAATATTCTGACAGACTAGTGTTTGAGGACTGCTTCCCCGAATTTTTTTGTAATCTGAATTCCTGCTTTTTGGAGAAATTGGGTTGGGAGTTCTCCTCCTGCAAAAATAAAGACCAGGTCATTTTTAATTTTTTGTTCCGCTTCACCGCCCAGCAGTATATATTCCTTTTCGATGGCAATAACATTTGTTTTAAACCGGAGATCTACCAGGCCGGAAGCAGCTGCTTCCATAATCCGTTCACTATTTTTTGGTTTTAAGCGATTGAACACATCATTCCGGTATGACAAAATAACCCGGTTCTGCGGAGCCAGCAGCAAGGCAGATTCCACGGCAGAATCTCCTCCTCCGACAACGAGGATATCTTTATCATTAATCACTTCCGGTTCCAGTAAACGATAAGCCACTTTTTCCATCATTTCGCCCTGAACACCCAGTTTACGGGGGCTGCCTCTCCTGCCAATGGCAAGCAGTATTTTGTGGGCAGTGAACGTGTCGCCCTGCAGGGTTGCAACAATGAAATGATCCCCATCCTGAGTGATGGATTCTACCTTGGCATTTTCGCGTATGCTGATGCTGTTTTTTGACAAGGCTGCTTTCCACAAATCGAGCAATTCGGATTTGCTGGTTTCAAACAGTTTAACTTTCCCGTAAAGAGGCAGTTCCATGGCGGATGTCATCACAATTTTTGATCGGGGAAAGGTGAACACGGTTCCTCCCAGGGTATCCTGCTCCAGGGTGATCGTTTTCAGATTGTGTTTTTTTGCGGTCAGGCTGGCACTGATTCCTGCAGGACCGGCTCCCACGATAAGAAGGTCATATTCTGCCTTGTGCTGTTTATCCCCGGATGATTTTGCAATATTTTCAACAGCCTGTTTGCCTTGTTCTACGGCATTTTTAATCAGTCCCATCCCACCGAGTTCACCGGCAATATAAATCCCGGAAACATTGGATTCAAAGGTTTGGTTGACATGGGGTAATTCTACTCCCCTTTTCTCAGTACCTATGCAGAGGGTAATGGCTTCTGTAGGGCAGGCATGAAAGCAGGCACCATGGCCTACACAATGGGAAGCATTGATGGTAGTGGCTTTCCCGTTGACGATTCCGAGGATATCGTGTTCCGGACAGGCAGCAATGCAGGCACCGGTTTTAATGCAGTTATTGGGATTAATGACAGGATGCAGGGAAACGGGTTCATACATACCTTCCAGCTTGGCTTTGACAATTTTGGCCTCCACATTTCTGGAATCCCGCTTCTGCTTTCTTACATAAAAATAGACCGCAGCAAAACAAAAAAGCGCCACAACACTATATACAATTACATTTTCAATCAGTGTTTCCATATCAGAATATCCAGCGATACCCGAACAGTATCGTTACAACAACATGTATAATCATGATCACAAGCATTACCAGAGCAAAGGGCAGATGCGCAACATGCCAGTATTTAAACATATTTTGCATACTGACCAGTCGTTCGATGCGCCTGTTCAGCGAAATTTCATTCTTTAAAAGACGTAAGAGTTTACGGTATTGCTCGCCCCTGATTCCGTGTTTTTTTAATTCTGTGCGGAGATTGCTGAGGGTTTGTCTGTCCTCGGTCCAACCTTTGTACAAACGCACAAAAAGATTAGAATAGTATAAACCGGGGTTGGGTCTGGTTGATTCGACCAGTAACTCCGTGCTTTCCTGATCCATATTGAAATCCTTGCTGAGAATCTCGCTGATGTTCATTTTCATATCCCGCACTTCATTGAGACTGAGCTCTCTTCCTTCAATGGTACGGGGAATCTGGATATAAATAAAACGGCCGATAACGCCGCTGGCTACTACCGCTACCATGCTCCAGAAACTGATGGAAACAATCCCTCCAAATTTAAAAGAGGTATGATACAACACCAGAATGGGACCGAGTGTGCATAAAAAGATATGAAACTCCAGCCAATGCTTCAACAAACCCATGCGTGAGAGCGATCGCATGCGTTTCCGGGCAATATAAATGGTAACCCCGACCAGCATGAACAAGGACCCGATTATCCCCATCCCGTGTCCAAAAACACCACTGGGTTTAAGACTTTCATGATCCGGATGAAAAAAGCGCTCCTCCATTCCGGTGCGGTAATAAGTATAGCCTGAATAGGACAGAAAAATGAGCGATAGCAATACAATTACTACCAATATACCAATATAGATACGATGGCCCGATGACATAAAATACC
>CAYLTH010000264.1:0-2340 GCA_964386485.1 uncultured Bacteroidales bacterium
CCTGATTGACATCGATTCTCAGTTATCGATGTGGCGACTGAACCATTTTGAAATGGTAAAGAAAATGATCGGACTCAAACCAGGTACAGGAGGGAGTTCAGGAGCCGGTTATTTACATGGCGCAATCAAATCAAATACCGTATTCGACGAATTATCGATGCTTGCAACCTACTATATTGAAGAGAAGCAAATACCCGTACTTCCTGAAAAAGTGATCAATGCATTACGCTTTGGTTAAGTGACGCGTGACGCGTGACGCGTGACGAGGGGCTCACCTTTTTACTTTTACCTTTTTACTTTTTACTTTTTCCTTTACTACTTCCGAATCATTACCGCTCTGTAAACCAGATCCGCTCCCCGCAGGCTCATCACATAAAACCCTGGTTGCAGTGTACTAATATCGACCTGATAAGTTGACTCCTTGCCCGGATTGCAGGATTGAATCAACCTTCCGGAGATATCCAGAATGTCGAGGGTCATATTGTGTTGTCCGGAAGGGACCATCACCGTACAGCTGGTTGTTGCCGGATTCGGATACACATAAAGTGGCTGAACACCTGCCAATTCATCTGTTCCTGCTCCTGCTCCCCAAATATCGAACGCCCATTGGGGATTATCAATAAAGGGATTGCGATTGTTCTGAATGCCGTAAATCAGATTGTTACGGTCGATTTCCTTTTGTGACACAGGATCGAGGGTACTCCATTGCAACAACATGGTTTTAGCCCAGTTTTTCAGGTCAGCACCATTTACCATTTCACTTCCCGGCCAACCTCCGTCTTCGGTATAATAGCGAACTGACATATAAAAATAGGACCTGGCAAAATCACCTTTGTAGGCGTCGATGGGTTCAAATACGGTTCCTGAATAGCCAGGCCAGCTACAATTACCCACTTTGCTGCCATTCATGGAAGTCCAGCTGGCACTTCCTACTTCACCAAAGGGATAATTTGAACGTCGATTATTGACATAGCCATCTGTTGGATAAAGATGAAACATATCGGAGTACATCGGCATCACCACTCCGCCAAACCAGCTTTTCGGCCAACTGTGTTCGCGGTTATAACAATCCGATTCCTGAGAATAATTTCCACATTCCTCCCCACTGTTGTAATGAAAAACATAAGGCGGATTTCCTCCCGGATTATCCGAATACATATCCCAGACTACATTCCCGGGCTTCACATCAGTATAAAGAAAATGGTCATACAAATCATCATAATTCACAGTGGTATGACCATCGATAATGTTATGAAGTGCTGACTTGAGCGGAACACCGTATAATCCTTGAGCCGGATCGTAATAACCAGCGGGAATCTGAGCAAGTAATCGTCCGCCAAGTAATAACAGCAGAACAAAGAAAAAATGTGCTGATGTGTTGATGTGCTGATGTGCTAATGTGCTGATTATAGATGGTTTGTGTATTATTTTCATGATTGTATTTTGGCAAGATTCAGAATTAATTATAAAGGTATTATCTTTTGGTGAGATTCAGGGTGGATGTTTGAATTATTTTTGAAAGCAGCCTGATAATGGAATTAAGGTTACTTTCCAGACTACTGGTATCACCAATTGTATCCATTACATTTAAAACTTTTAACCAATAATAACATTCATTCGCTTCCTTGGCAGCAATTTTTAACTTATGAATAAAATCCTTTCGGCTTTCAGCATGTTGCGCCTCAAATACCTGAGCCCCGATAGAGGTTCCAGCCCGTAATATCTGATCAGCAAGCCAATAATGCCGCCATTGCTTTAATTGAATGTGGTAAAGTACTATTTCTTTCGAAAAGCTAAGACTAAGGTTCAATAACTGATTTTCCGTGACTGGCTTCATAAAACTGTTTTTCTATATATACAGTTTTATGAAACCAAGTCGGAAGCAAAAATCAAAATATTTTTAAAAATTATTCTACCAATCAGCAAATCAGCAAATCAATACTTCTATGCATCAGCACATTAGCACATCAACACATCAGCACACCAGCACATTATTTAGAACTCCATCGCAGCCAATCGTCTGTACCCATTATACCGCCACTTCGAGTTTTCCTCAGCAGCTTTGAAAAGTTCATCTGCTTCTTTCGGGAATCCTTTTTTGAGGGAGGTATAGCGTACTTCGCTGGCGAGGAAATTTTGGAATTCTTCCCACTTCGGTTCTTTTGAATCGAGTGTGAATGGATTCTTTCCTTCTTTTTCGAGCAGCGGATTGTAGCGGTAGAGATGCCAGTAACCGGCTTCAACAGCTTTTTCGGCCTGTTCCTGAGCTTTACCCATACCGGCACGGAGTCCGTGATTGATACAGGGTGAGTAGGCGATAATCAGGGATGGTCCGGGATA
>CAYLTH010000265.1:0-2302 GCA_964386485.1 uncultured Bacteroidales bacterium
TGAAAGACTAACTCAACTCAATAAAATTGCCATCACTCAGATGAAATCTCTTTTAAATAGTATCAGCCTTAAAAATCTTAAAGGGAAATAATGAAAAAGCTTAAAACCTATATACGGTATCTGTTCGAATATCTTCGTCATGGTGATATTATTTCAGTCATGGCTTCGGTGAATTATGTTCTGCGCGAAAGGTCACATTCAAACGATCGCATCATTACAACTTCGATCGGGAAATTCTTTTGTCGTCGGAATACCAATGATTTTCAGTTTGCCAATTTTTATTATGAGTGGGGTGTGAAGCGATATCTGCTCGGCGACAAAGCGAAATTCAATGTGTTTATCAATGGGGGTGCCTGTGTGGGGGATTATTGCATTTTGCTGGCCAGACATGGGAAAAAATGCATTGCCTTTGAACCGGTCAGGGGAAATTTTGATGTACTCAGCCGGAACCTCGAGCTAAATGCACTAACAGACAAGGTTAAAGCTTTTGATTTTGGCCTGGGTGAAACGGATCAGAATGTTTCCTTTGTTTTTAATCCCGTCAATACCGGGGCTTCTCACATCGACCGGAATGCGACTTCGCGCGCAGCTGACGTTGTGATTAAACGGTTCGATACCGTATACCAGACATTGGATCTTAAAAAGTCTGACCGCATCATGGTATTGCTGGATATTGAAGGGATGGAACCGGAAGCCATACGGGGTTCAAAGGAGTTTATTCAGAACTTCCCGAATATTACCTTTGTAATGGAAGATAAACACATCGGACATAAACCCATTCAGGAAGCACTGAGCGAGATTGCTGTTTTTGAATTCGGGGACGTGGATGAATACAATATTTTCGCCAAAAAGATTCGTAACCTGACTACATGATAATCCGATACTTTCGACTTTCTTTTGCCGTATTGTTGCTGCTTCCACTATTTCTCGAAGCACAAAAGTCGGGTATCACAGTCGATTCTGCCACCACAAGTCTGGATGCTTCCGTGGCACCCTACAATCAGGTGATGCCGGGTGATACCGTGTTTCTCGAAGGGGGTGCCAAACATCATCTGCTCATTAAAAATTTTACCGGAACTGCTGAAAAGCCCATTGTTTTTATCAATACAAAAGGAGAAGTCCGCATCGATACAGATCATTATTACGGAATACTGATCGAAAAATGCCTGAACATCAAGCTGAGCGGCGGGGGAGATGCGGATTACTTCTATGGAATCCGGATTGAAGGCGTTGAGCACGGAGCCGGACTGAGTATCAGCATGATGAGTTCGGAAGTGGAAGCAGAACGCCTGTATATTGCCAATACTGCGATGGGTGGAATTTATGCCAAAACTGATCCGGATTGCAGTTTTGCAGCAACCCGCGAAAAGTTTACACAATTCAATACCCGGATTCATGATTGTTATCTGGATCATGTTGCCAGTGAAGGGATGTACATCGGAAGTACCAAGTATTTTGGTCAGGTGGTAAACTGCAACGGAGTCGATACCCTCTTGTTACCGCATCTTCTTCGGGGTGTGAGAATCTACAATAATATTGTTACCTACAGCGGCTGGGATGGAATCCAGGTGAGTTCTGCGTCTTCCGATTGCCAGGTTTATGATAATATTGTCCTGTATGACAGTGAAGCAGAGATGATTAACCAGATGTCGGGGATCATCCTTGGAGGCGGTTCCAAATGCGATTGCTACAACAACTATATTGCATATGGCAAAGGTATTGGTATCGAAAACCACGGACTGGGCGGAAACCGCATCTTCAACAACATCATTGTGGATGCGGGATTAACCTATAAACCGGGTGAGCCGGATGAAATGAAATACGGCATTTATGTGACCGATGTTTCCACCCAACCGGACTCTTCGTATTTTTTATTGTTTAATACCATTGTGAATCCCAAGTCGGACGGGATCCGGTTCAACAGCAGACTCAGCCGGCATAATGAGATTCTGTCCAATGCCATCATCAATCCCGGAAATTTTGATTATTATGAAAATGGCGGATTTTCGGTCAAAGGAATCGATTCCTATGTCATGCTGCCCTATTCCGATCAGGATGTGGTGATACTAAACAACTATTTTAACCGGACGCTTTCTCCGGCCTTCTTTTCCGACAGTCTGTTCCGGCTGAGTCCGTTTTCACCGCTGTGCAATGCTGCCAGTCCGGCTTTGCATCATGTTAGTTTTGATTTCGATTACAAACCGCGTCCCTATGGGAAAGCAGCGGACATCGGTGCATTTGAGTTACAACAGCCGGATAGTTTGTTTCTGATTACGGATAAGCTGAAATATTATCCAAACCC
>CAYLTH010000266.1:0-2276 GCA_964386485.1 uncultured Bacteroidales bacterium
TGTCGTAGTTTCCGCTCGGGGCAGAAAAAAACAAGGTGAAGTTTCCGGTTCCGTCGTTTTTTAATACGCTGAGTGTTGAATACATCGTGCCGAAAATCAGATCTGCGGTTCCGTCTTTATCTACATCAGCAGTGGCACAACAGGTATAGTTATCGCTGGTACTGCCAATGGTAACACCATTGTCTGTAAAATTACCAATTCCGTCATTGAGCAGAAGTCGTCCGCCCTGATTTGAGGAGATCACCACAGCATCCACATCGGTATCACCGTCATAATCAGCCAGTGCGATATCATTGCTGCTTCCGAAATTCACCAGACTCAGGCTTGAGAAGAGGGAGAATGTCCCGCTGCCATTGTTTTTAAAGACTTTCGTGGTAGCCGACATCCATCCGGCAAGCATCACATCCGGATCGCCGTCAGCATCGATATCAGCAATACCTGCATAATGACAACCAAGGTTTGATGAAACCGTCTGGAAAAGCGTAAATGTTCCGCTTCCGTTGTTTTTGTATATTTTCAGACTGGCATCATTGTAAAAGGGAATAACAATGGCATCGAGATCATTATCGGTATCAACATTAATCAGGTAGACACCATAATTACTTTCCTCACCGGAAGCCGGAATGATAGACTGGTTTATGCTAAAAACCCCGCTGCCATTGTTTTTGAAAACATTGATCTTCGAATAAGCCTCTATGGTTATGGCATCTGCATCACCATCGTTGTCGATATCGCCGAGTGCCACGCCAAAGGTGGGTAGTGTATCGATAGCTTGTCCGGAATCAATATAATTACAGCATTGCGACCAGCCTTTCTGGCTTGGGATACAGGTTATTCCAATTATTAACGCCAATAGAATCTGTTTTGTGAAATCCCGGATTATTCGAACAGGTGTTGCCATAGCCTCCATTTTTTTACAAACCTAATGAATTATTTTTCCCCTTTTCCTTTTTCCTTTTTCCTTTTTCCTTTTACCTTTTTCCTTTTTCCTTTTTCCTTTTCCCTTTTACCTTTTTCCTATATTCGCAGGAAATATTATCGTATCATGAGCGAACAGAACCCACAAGGTATCAAAGGCTTACCCGAAAATGCCTATACCGAACTGAAAGAAGGAGAAGAGTACAAGCCCTTAATGGCTGCAGATAAAGTGTATCCGGAGGTGAATTTCCGGTCGGTTTTCTGGGGATTGGTCATGGCTGTAATTTTTTCGGCAGCTGCGGCTTACCTTGGTTTGAAAATCGGGCAGGTCTTTGAAGCGGCCATTCCTATTGCCATCATTGCAGTAGGCCTATCCACCGTATCGAAGCGAAAAAATGCGTTGGGAGAAAATGTTATTATCCAGTCGATTGGAGCCAGTTCGGGCGTCATTGTTGCCGGCGCTATTTTTACACTGCCGGCTTTGTACATCCTGAACCTGGATGTTGAATTTTATCAGGTTTTTCTGAGTTCATTGCTGGGAGGGATATTGGGAATTTTGTTCCTGATCCCGTTTCGTAAATATTTTGTGGCCGACATGCACGGCAAATTCCCCTTTCCGGAAGCTACGGCTACGACTGAAGTTCTGGTATCCGGCGAAAAAGGCGGAAATCAGGCACGTTTGCTCTTGATCAGCGGTTTAATCGGCGGGATTTATGATTTCTGTATTGCTACTTTCGGCTGGTGGAGCGAGGTTGTTACCACAAGGGTGATTCCCATGGGACAAATGCTGGCCGACAAGACCAAGGTTGTGCTGAAAGTGAATGTTGGCGCGGCCATTGTTGGTTTAGGCTATATCATCGGACTTAAGTATTCTGCGATTATTGCTGCCGGTTCATTGGTGGGATGGCTTGTTTTAATACCCGTTATCAGTTATTTTGCAGATGGTCAGACCATTGCGGTTGGAACCAATGTGGTGAAACTGCTTCATGATATGTCGGCGGAAGAGATTTTTCGTGCTTATGTCCGGCAAATCGGTATAGGTGGCATTGCCATGGCGGGTATTATCGGGATTATCCGGTCTTCAGGCATCATCAAATCCGCATTTGGACTGGCTGTCAATGAGATCATGGGAAAGAAAAAGGTATCTGCCGAGACTTTGCGCACACGCCGGGATCTCCCTATGGCGATTATCGCCGGTGGTATCCTGATTGTAGCGGTGATGTTGTTTATTTTCTTCCAGTTCGGCGTTGTGCATAACCTGACTCAGGCGCTGGTCGGACTGGCAATCGTTATGGTTATCGCATTTCTCTTTACTACTGTGGCAGCCAATGCGATTGCCATTGTAGGAACCAATCCGG
>CAYLTH010000267.1:0-2266 GCA_964386485.1 uncultured Bacteroidales bacterium
ATGAAACGATTTCTCCTGATTGGCTGGTTATGTATTGGTATTGCAGCCGGGTCACTCGCCCAGACTACACGCCCCTGTGTGGGACTGGTTCTGAGTGGCGGTGGTGCCAAAGGGTTTGCCCATGTCGGGGTGTTGGAAGTATTGGATAGTCTGGGTATTCCGGTTGACATGGTTGCCGGAACGAGTATGGGTGCCATAATGGGAGGGCTGTATTCGATCGGATATACACCGGAGATGTTGAAAACGCTGATCAATGAAACCGACTGGAATGAAATCAATTCATCCGAGCCCGGTCGGCTTTACAAAAGCTTTGAAGACCGGCAACGGGAAGACAAATTTCTCTTTGGGATTTTATTGGATAATGGGAAATTTGTGATCCCGAGCGGATTGATCAACGGTCAAAAAGTGCATGCAACCTTAAACAGGCTTACCCGCCGGTATCATGGTCAGCAGGACTTTTCCGCGTTCCCGAGATCGTTTATCTGTATTGCAACCGATTTGAATTCCGGAACAGAATTTTGTTTTACCCAAGGGAATTTACCCGATGCCATGCGGGCTTCCATGGCGATTCCCTCCGTTTACCGCCCCTATTTACATGGAAATAAATGGCTGATCGATGGCGGTGTTGTCAATAATTTCCCGTCCGACAAACTCAAAGTCATGGGTGCAGATATTATAATTGGTGTCGATGTACAAACCACATTCGCCGATACCATGAGTGCCCCGACGGTCGCCCGGATCATTGAAAAAACCAGTATGTACATGAATTTCAGCACATCCCGCAATCGTGAGGAACTATGCCGCCTGGTTATTAAGCCGGATATGCAGGGCTTTCAGCTTTCTGATTTTAAAGACCATGAATTCATCATTCAGAAAGGACGGGAAGCCGCATTAAATTCCATTCAGGCCTTACAGGAAATCCGGAAAATATTCGACAGTGCAATCATCCATCCTGTTCCGGCCTACTCGGGTCTGCCGGATTCCATCTATATCAGCGGGATAACAGTTACTGGATTAAAAAATGTTGACCGGGCTACCGTACTTCAACTCTTTCAAATCCGAAAAAACACCTGGATGAATCCGGATGATATTGAAGAACGCCTGGGCTATGTCTATGGCAGTGGATTCTTTGACCATGTCCAGTACCAGATTATCCGTGATATGGAGCCTCAGATTCAGATTGAAGTGACCGTTATCGAGAACCCGGTTGCAACACAGATCAATCTGGGGTTTCGCTACGACAATGATTTTGGAGTAGGAATCCTTGGCAATATCACCAAACGAAATCTCCTCATCAAAGGAACTCTGGCGAGTGTTGATTTTCTGATCGGAGAAACACCCCGCATTAAAATGGAATACCTCCATACGCATTGGGGAATTACTTCGAAGATGATTACCACAACCTATAAGTTTTATCTGAACCGCACGTTTGAAGGCAATGTAGGCAATGACAACTTTACCAATACGCTGTTCTGGAGATCCGTTTTTAAAAACAACAACTCATATGGATTTGGGATTGAACACAATTATGCCTGGCTCGATTACCGCAATGTTCCCGGGCTTCGACCATTAGCCGGACAACTCAGTGAACGAGCACTGGCTCAACGATTTAACCACATAAACCTTTTGGCATATACAGAAGGAGACAAACTTAACCGGGTGGATTACCCTACGAACGGATATCTGTTTTATGCAGCCATGCGCCTGCATCAGCAGGTTTCGTTCAAAGAGCAGAAAACGATGGCCGATCCGTTTCTGATGTTTTACGGGAAAGGAAAAATTGTGGTTCCGGTTTCCAATGCGTTATCGGTACAGCCGGGTATCCAGACTGTTATAAATTTCTGGCATAAGCCCAGCATGCCCTATTCAGTATATGTTGGCGGAATGGGACAAAACTATTTCAATTATCAATTGCCTTTGGCCGGATTCCGCTATCAGGAATTAGGAACCCTGAAACCGGAAAAACAAAATGAAGAAGCATTTTTTCAAGCCAATGCAACAACCTTCTCGCTTGATTTTCAATGGAATGTATGGCAAAAGATCTATACAACCTTTACCATTAATGCTGCCACACTTGGCGATACCCCGGAGAATATGGCCTTTTTTCAGGAATCCTATGCCGGCTTTGGACTGAAGCTGGGACTACAAACGGTTATTGGACCGGTTGAATTGTGTTTTCATCAGGCTTTTAGTCAGGCAAAACCTTTGCTGTATTTTAATATTGGATTCTATTATTAATGAAAAAGGAAAAGGGTCTTTTGAATGC
>CAYLTH010000268.1:0-2239 GCA_964386485.1 uncultured Bacteroidales bacterium
GTTACACACAGCCGGGCCGGAAAAGCCACTTCAGAATAGTATCCACGAAATGCTCTTAGGCCTGTGGCGGAAGTTCACAATCCTGGGGGGAATGCCGGAAGTAATCAGTTCCTTTCTTGAAGGTACGGATCTTGTAGAATGTCAGCATCTGCTTGATGATCTGATCCTTTCAATAAAAACTGATTTTGCCAAATACCGGCAGAAATCACCAGTGGTATTGCTCAGCGAAGTTTTTCAGGCAGTTTGCTCCCAGACGGGGCAGAAATTTATGTATTCAAAGGCAAGTCCGGGAACGAATCATGCCCAGATTAAAGAAGCACTCTATCTCTTAATTACTGCAGGATTAGTAATTCCTGTTGTTCACAGTCCGGCCAATGGCTTACCTTTGGGTTCCGGAGCAAATCACCAGAAACAAAAAATGCTAATTCTTGATACAGGTATTTTTCAGCGGATTCTGCAACTTGACATTGCCAGTATTCTGCTTCCCGCTGATCTCAGTGTGATAAACAACGGTTCTCTTGCCGAACTATCCGTTGCATTGGAACTTGTCAAATCAGCCCCCTGTTATCAACCTGCCGAATTATTCTACTGGCATCGTGAAGCTAAAAGCAGCAATGCCGAAGTAGATTTTATTATCTCACGAAAAGGTTCAATTATTCCAATAGAGGTTAAATCCGGATTAAAAGGATCCATGCAAAGCATGAATCTGTTTTTAAAGGAAAAAAAACACCCTCGGGGAATTCGAATCTCCTCCGAGAATTTCTCAGCTTTTGCCAACATCGAAGTCTACCCGCTCTATGCCGTGGATAAACTTGTGGATGAAGATCCCTGATATCTGGTTACACACTCAAACCCTTAACGCGCCCCGAAATCCCCTGACAGCATAATACGAAGAGGCACCGTTATGATAAACAAAAACATGCTCGTAGCGAAAATCAGCATAAATTGCCCCACCGAGTTTCCGGATCGCATCCGGCGTTTTGATCCAGCTTGAGGTTTTCGTATCAAATTTGCCGAGTTTCTGTAAGTCGCGGTATTGCTCTTCCGTGAGCATCTCAATGCCCATATCTGCAGCCATATCCATCGCTGTATTTTCCGGTTTAAACTCTTTCCTGGAGTCGAGTCCTTCCCGGTCGTAACAAATACTCCGGCGACCTTTCGGCGTTTCGGCCGAACAATCAAAAAAGATATACTCGCCTGTTTCTTCATCATACCCGACAACATCCGGTTCTCCACCGGTCCGCTCCATTTCGCTCAGCGACCAAAGCTTAGCAGGATTCGCTTCCAGCCGTTGCTGTACACTTTCCCAGTTAATGCCGGGATGGCGCTTGCTATTTTTCTCAAAACGGACTGTTAGCGTGGTCAGTAATACTATTTTATGTCCAGGAGATATTTCCATAATGCATCCGATTGGTATTCCATTTCATTTTGGGCTGACCCGCTGAAATTGAATTAATTTTGATCTGATTAAACAACAATTCCCTATTCAGAAAACCCGGTAAATCTTTTCCCATCGTAAAGGTATAAGCTCATACCTTTTCCTCTAAACCAGATATTCCCGGATTTATCTTTCAATACCGGACTTATATTTTTATCCGGAAGTCCGTCTTTTTCGGTCAGGATGTTAAGATTTTTTCCGTCGTAACGACCCAGGCCCTCCTGAGTATAAAACCAAATGTTCCCGGTATTATCTTCTATAACATCAAAAGGCCCGCAATTGGCTTTCTCATTAAAAACATTTTTATAGAATGTTTTTCCATCATACCGGCATAAGCCTTTAAAAACAGCACAAAACCACAGATTCCCGTTTCTGTCTTCGATCACCCGATCTGTTCGCCCAATTTCTTTGTACGGAATAATATTTTTTAAAAATTTACCGTCAAACCGCGAAACTCCCTCTCCGGCACATTCGGTAAACCAGATATTCCCGGTTTTATCTTCCAGGATTGAAAATATTCCCTTCAGTTTCAGGCTATCCTTATTAATTACATTGAAATTATTTAAAAAAGAGCTGAAGTTATATCCGTTATAGCAATATACCCCTTCATCCGTGCCAAACCAGATTGTTCCGTTTTTATCCTGCATCATACTCCAAACAGCATTCTGGTGCGAAGGATTTGGTTCGGATGAATAGCTAAGGTTGGATAAACCTGAATTGGAAAGCACAATTGGAATCGGGGTAAAGGTTATTCCTGTTGTTTTACCGGAAGACAGTGTATACCGGTTAAGTCCGGTTTTG
>CAYLTH010000269.1:0-2225 GCA_964386485.1 uncultured Bacteroidales bacterium
TATGACGGGGGTGTTACGGGCACGATGAAGGAACTGGAAAAGAAAGACCTTGAATATCAGCAGAAAAGCCTTGATGCCGAGCTGTATAAAGTGAAAGAGAAAGTGAGTCAGGTGTATTTTGGTATTTTGCAGCTTCAGCTTGCCTCAGCCGTGTATCAGAATTCGCTGGAAGATCTTAAAAGTCGGCTTGAGGTTGTTAAATCAGCCGTTAAGAATGGGATTATGCTCGAAACCAATGCGATGATCCTGGAAGCAGAAATTGTGAAACTGGATCAGCTTTTGAGCGAAAATTCCATCCTTTTATCCAGTCAGTTTCGGTTGATGAGCCAGTATCTGGATACAACACTTTCCGAGAAAACAGTGCTGAGTCTGCCGGAAATCGGCAATCCGGAAATCAGCAAGGGCAATTCCCGGCTCGAAAATGATGTATTTCGCTTACAATCCGAAAAGCTGGATATCAGTATGAATCTGGCTCAAAAAAAGCTGTTTCCGAAAATCAGTGCTTTTGGTCAGCTGGGGTATGGGAAACCCGGATTGAATATGCTCAGCAGTGAATTTGATTCTTTTTATATGGTCGGTGCCCGTTTTACCTGGACCTTCTGGAACTGGAATCAGACCAGCCGGGAAAAACAAAGCCTGAATCTGCAGCGAAAGTTGGTTGATGTTCAAAAGAACACCTTTGATTTTGGTCTTGAAGTATTGAAAGAGCGACAGTTTGCTGAAATACTCCGTTTACAGGAAATGCAGAAAAGTGATGAAAAACTGATTGCCATCCGCACAGGTATTTCAACAGTCATGGGGTCTCAGCTCGAAAACGGAATTATTACTGCAAGTCAGTATGTTACCGAAAAGAACAATGAAATCAATGCCCGCCTAAATAAGTCGCAACATGAAGTGATGTTGGGGAAAGCAAAAGTTGAATATGATATATTACTTGGAAAATTTTAACAATGATCAATATGAAAAAAATACTGGTATTTAGTGGTATTCTGGCAGCCGGGCTGTTGGGATCATGTTCGGGAGATGGTGATACATCCGATGCCTATGGAAATTTTGAAGCAGAGGAGCGCATGATTGGTTCAGAAATTCCCGGAAAAATTGTGATGTTGAATCCGGAGGAAGGCATGGTGGTTAATCAGGGAGATACGCTGGCTATTATTGATACAACAGATCTGGTGCTCAAAATAGAGGTACTGAAAGCCCAGCAGGCAGCAATTCAGACAAAACTGCTGAGTTCGGGGGCTCAATCCGCTGTTTATATTCAGCAGAAAGAAAATGCCCTGATCGAGCAGAAACGGTTTAAAAAATTATTCGATGAAAAGGCAGCTACTGCCAAACAGCTCGATGATATTGATGCGGGAATCCGGGTTTTGGACAAGCAGATCCGGGCTTCACAGACTTCAGAGGTGAGTATCGAAAGTGAAATGCAGACTATCGGAAAGCAAATAGATCAGCTTAAGGAGAGTATCCGCAAATGCTATATTACCAGCCCGATCAAAGGTACTTTGGTTGAAAAATATGTTGAAGCCGGAGAATTGGCTTCCCTGGGAAAAAACCTGTTCAAAATTGCCGATCTGGAACACATGTACTTGCGCGTTTATGTAAGCGGAGACCAGCTTTCGCGTGTAAAAACCGGAGAAGAGGCAGAGGTCTTCCTCGATAAAAATGTGAAAGAAAATCAATCCATGAAAGGAGTCATTTCCTGGATTTCCTCATCCGCTGAATTCACCCCTAAGATTATCCAGACCAAGGAAGAGCGGGTTAATCTGGTTTATGCCGTGAAAGTCCGGGTTGATAATCCGGACGGGATCATCAAAATAGCCATGCCCGGTGAAATCCGCCTAAAAAAGTAAAGCAATGACGGAGTCACAATATAGTATCCGGATTCGTTCGCTTCATAAATCTTATGGAACAGTTCAGGCACTGTCAGATCTGAATGTGGATATCCGGCAATCCGAATTGTTTGGATTCATCGGTCCCGATGGAGCCGGGAAAACCAGCTTATTCAGGATTATCGCTACCTTGCTGTTGCCGGATAGCGGGGATGTGACGGTAAACGGACTGAATGTGGTAAAGGATTATCGGAAAATCCGGAATATACTGGGGTATATGCCGGGTCGGTTTTCGCTGTATCCGGATCTGAGTGTGGAACAAAATCTGACGTTTTACGCGCAGATCTTCGGAACCGATATCAAAACCCATTATCACCTGATTAAAGACATCTA
>CAYLTH010000270.1:0-2208 GCA_964386485.1 uncultured Bacteroidales bacterium
AAAACCATCGTTGAAGATCACGGAGGACATGTATGGTTTGAATCGGATCATACGAAGGGCACTACTTTTTACGTTCAGTTGCCTGTTTATGAACAAAACAGCGTTGAAAAACCAATATAGAATATTCCATGCCGGAAAAAGTTTGCACTAATTTTACGCTAAGAAAGGTGTAAATGAATCCCATTAAGAAATTAGCCGGTCAGACTGCCATTTATGGTCTTAGCAACATTGTCGGACGCTTGCTGAACTATTTGCTGGTACCGCTTTATACGCGTGTATTTGCTCCTGCCGAGTACGGAGTTGTGGCTGAATTATCGTCTTATGTAGCCTTGTTGTATGTCGTTTTGATATACGGTATGGAAACGGCTTACTTCCGGTTTTCGCGCTCGGAGAAAGATATGATGACAGTTTACCGGGCAGCGGCCTGGTCGCTGCTGGCAACTTCCTCCATATTTATATTCCTTGTTACCTTTTTTGCCTCGCCCATTGCATCCGGACTCGGATATGCAGACCACCCCGAATACATACGCTGGTTTGCTATTATAATTGGTGTGGATGCCTTTATGGCGATACCATTTGCAAAACTCCGGCAGGAAAACCGTCCGCTGCGTTTTGCTTTTGTAAAACTCATCAATATTGGCACCAATATCGGGCTCAATCTTTTGTTTATTCTGCTATTTCCATATCTGCTTAAACATTCGGGATCTGAACTGGTAACAAACTGGATAAATATCCTTTACAACCCGCAAACCGGTGTCGGGTATATTTTTATTGCGACATTGATATCCAGTCTGTTAACTTTATTTTTTCTGATTCCGGAAATGCGCGGAATCATCGGGAAATTCGATCTGAAATTATGGAAACAGATGATATTTTATGCTTTGCCCTTATTGATTATGGGCTTATCCGGGAGTATAAATGAATCGTTCGACAGGATTTTACTCAAGCACATGCTTCCGAATCCCAATACGGCTATGGCAGAACTTGGGATTTATGCTGCCTGCTATAAGATTTCGATTATCATGACGATCTTTATACAAACCTTTCGATTTGCGGCAGAACCTTTTTTCTTCGGGGAATCGGATAAAACCGATGCCCGAAAAACCTATGCTCAGGTGATGAATTATTTTGTGATCATCTGTCTGGTGATTTTTCTGGCAACAACTCTTTATCTTGAAACAGTAAAAGCTTTTGTCGGCAAAGATTATTACGCTGGTCTGGATGTGGTGCCGATTTTACTGCTGGCCAATTTGTTTCTGGGTGTATTTTACAATCTTTCGATTTGGTACAAGCTTACCAACAGGACGATTTTTGGGGCGTATATCTCGCTCATCGGTGCAGCTGTCACCTTGTTGACAAACGTTCTGCTCATTCCGGTACTCGGCTATATGGGAGCAGCCTGGTCGCATTTTATCTGTTATGCGGCCATAATGATATTGTCGTATGTATATGGTCAGAAATATTATCCGGTTCCTTACAATCTGCGCAAAATCGGACTTTATTTCGGGGCAGCTTTGCTGATTTACGGAGCCAATGAATGGATTAAAACCTTAGTGCCGGGCTTTTACCTTCTTCGGGCCAGTTTACTTATGATGTTATTTATCGCCTTGGTTCTGCTGGAGTTCAGGTCTTATTTACCGCTTAAAAAGAAAATAATCAGATGAAACTAAAGGTGCTGGCACTTATTCTCGTGATGTTAAATGTTTCAGCTTGTGATTATTTAATCTCGAATGATGATGTATTGAGTTTAGACCGGCAAAATTACCATGGGAATGAATTGCTTCTTAACGGGATCTTCTATGAAGAAAGTTCAAACGATAAGGATATATATTACCAGCGGTATGCTTTTTATAAAAATGGTATTATCCGTGATCTTTTATCTTCAACTGACAAGGATTCTAAGCAATTCCCGGATGGAAACCATAAGACAGAATGGGGAGTATTTCAAATTATTGGAAATGAAATTAAGTTTGAGCGATGGTACCCCAGTTCTGGTGGACCCCTTCACGCGTATATTCGTTCTGGAATTATTCTGAACGATACTACCTTTCTAATTACAGAAAGCTACCGAATGCAAAAAGGGATTAAAACTGAAGTAAAGAAAAAAAATGAAACCTATCATTTCAGGAAGTTTAGCCCCAAACCGGATAGTACCAACAGATTTATTCCATAGGAAAATATAAGCGCTGTCAACCGGGCTTTTCTTTT
>CAYLTH010000271.1:0-2191 GCA_964386485.1 uncultured Bacteroidales bacterium
GGCCATAAATTGCCAGAACGAGCGATATGTATTAATCGGCACCATTTGCTTTGAATTTTTCTGTTAATGCCTGTGATTGTTTCACCACCTGGTACAGGCGGATCATGATATCGTAAAGGTTCTGGCTGTCCGTTTCTTCAATAGAACCGAACACCTTGGTTTCAGCAAGGCTATATAGGATCCCTACCAGCCCGATATCAGGTGAATCGTCAGAATCATCATCACGCTGATAAATGATCGAAAGATCAATGGTCTTACCATCAACATTCAAGGTACCAGTGGACAGAAACTGTTCACACCCCGAAAAAAACAGGAATATTCCATACCTGATCGCCATCGGAAGTTTAGCGATATCTTTTACCCTGGCTTCGAGAAACAAAGGGTTTGATTTTGCGGTTAACGACACACGAACCTGACCATCGAATGACGGCAGAAGTTTTTTAAACCACAAAAAACGCTTGGCCGGCCGGTATAGAACAGCAACAAGGTGGTTTAGGTCTGTTTCGCTTTGACTTTCCAGGTAAGCGGCATAATGGCTGTGCGCAATCCGGTATTCAGCAAAGGTGGTATCCTGCAGCGCATCCATGGGGCCATGATAGTACCCGCAAATCTTTGGGATAAAATTCCTGGTAAACCCAAGTTTGAATGTCTTTACCTGTTTCCCATCCTGCTCAACCTGCTCAAAAAATGATTCGCAAAGATCACCCAGCCGGAAGATTTCAGCGTATGCATTTTCCCGTTCTTCGCGGGATAAAAAGGCATACATGAAATCCATTTTCACATCAAGAAGTTTAATAATCATGCTGGCTTTGAGATGATCAATGGTAATCTTTCCACCGAGGTACTGTAGGATCAGTCCGATGAAATGGACAAACTGATCCTGGTTCATCTCCTGGATTTCGGAAGGAAATTCTTTCACCAGGTATTTTGCGGGTATTTCAATTTTGTGCATTACAGTCTCACGAATTTTAATGTTTCATCAATCCTCTCTGATGGATCCACCGCAATGTATGTTTCGCCTGAGGCAACAAGGATTTGTTTACGGATGAATTCCTGAAGTTTGAAAAGCTCTTTCATTCCGTCTTTTTCCAGGGATACAGCAACTTCATTGCGATCCATCTTTGATGCCGGCAGCTTTGATTTGATCACCGAAGTGGTCATGTTGGAAAAGATCCCATCAGGCAAAACTTCTGCGGTCAATCGTTTTGCAGCAATGCTCATGGTGAGCAGCACCAGTGGTTGTCGTGCCTTATCCAAGAGGATGGCATTATCCTCAGAAACCGCATTATCAATAATTTGCTGCAGCAATTCTGCATATTTTTCTGCGGTAAAACAGGGTTTTATCTCATTTTCCTGAACCCTAAGCATGATGGGAAGCAGGGAGATAAAAACAAGGCGTGAACTGCCGATCATGAAAATCTTCTGAAACTCATCAACCGTGCCAATGAAAAGCTTTTTGGTCATAAGGTATGCTGGCGAATTTTTCCAGGGGAGTAATTGTTTTCCAATTTCTGTTCCTCCTGCCACCCCGGAAGATTCATTTTGATCATCGATGTGATCATCCAGGAATTCAAGCAGCATATCAGTGGCTTCGCCAGCCAGGCGAAGCAGGTTCTCATTATCTTTCTCAATCTGCCATTCAAATGCCGGTTTCTCCTGTTCAGAAACAAATATCTGGCGGCCTTTGTCGCTGTGGGTAAGGTCTGAACTTGGCACAAAACGCCTGTATGCATGAACCGCAACAGGATATTGTATTTTCTGAACCAATTGATCCAAAACAATCCATTCAGGATGTTCTTGGGGTTCCTTGGAAATCTGGAAGTTGTCAGAGTAATAATGCACCAATGCAACATTGTACACCTCTTTACCAATGATTTTTATGATATCACGCTCGGCGAAGTCAATATAGGACTTGAGGTTATTGAAGTTGATTGATTTATAGATAAATCCGATCAATTCTTTCAGTTCAAGGGACCCGGTATTATTCTTATTGAAAATCATGGTTGCATTATTTTACAGTGGTACTGGGTTTGGGACTGCCCGGAGCCTGGTTTGCCATGCGATCATTCGGATTTGTTGCTGCTTCGGTGAGTAACAGATCGTGGTAGAAACCTAACCGAAGCCCTTTCCCCGGAAAATTTGCATTGATCGCCAGGTTGATATCCTTCATCACAATTCCTTCAGGGATATC
>CAYLTH010000272.1:0-2175 GCA_964386485.1 uncultured Bacteroidales bacterium
GAAGGATGGTTTGCGACAACATATGTCATCACATTGGTTGAAAGTGAGAGGCTGTCTTCGGTGATTGAAAGAAACCATTGTCCGTTGAGCTGTTCAAAGAAGAACATTCCAAACGTGGTATCCGAACCCATGTAAATATTGGCCATGGCGGTAAATGACTGATTGCCGGTAAACCCAAACAATACTTCCATGGCATCGATGAGTCCGGTAATCGAATCAAAGCGGTTTGCAACAGCTGGATCGGCAAAGGTTTCATTCAGCGCAGCATGGGTGGATGGCAGATACTGGTTGATCAGATCCGTATGGGATTGCGATTTATAGGCAGCGAGCAAACGGCACATCACGGCAAAGGGTGTATTGACATTCGCGCAATTCTGATTTCCGATAACATCATGTATCAGCCAGTGTTCGCCCTGATCAGGCATGGCACAGGTAACATCATAATGAAAGGCACTGTCGCAGAAAAAATGATCGACGTCAAAGGTCGAAACCACAAAACGGCTGTATGGAATTGCCAGATGCTGAAGCTCGGGTTGAAAATCGGGAAAGGTATCGCAGCGTAACCGGAAATTGTTACCTGCTGTTGCTTTTGTCTGATTTGACATGGAGAACAAGGTAGCAATCAGCAGTATTAAGAAAGCCGGGTAAGCTTTTGCAAGGAGTTGAAATATTGATTTTTTCATAATTCTTTAATATCAATCAGGCTTAAAAAACAAGCGAAACACATTTCTTGGGGATGAGACTATGGGTGACTTTTTTCTTCATAAAGGAGAGAAATTCGACTTCTCCGACAACATCAACCTGGCCACATAATTGCCCGTCAGCATTGAAGGTCAGATTGGGGTTAAAACAGATTTTCGGGGTTGGTGGCGCAATGGCTGTGACCAATTTCAGCGATCCTTTTAACAGGTACCCTCCCAGGGCTTCAATACCGACTCCACCCCCTAATTCTATTTCCAGGGGTACACTAAAACAGAAATTGGCAGTATCCGAACAACTTGTTTCATATGAAATCGTTGGTGACGCACAGATTTCCCATCCTAAAACGGCATTTACTGACATCACCAGGGGTATTGATAAATAAGGAATGGGCATCTGGCACTCGGAAGCAAAACAAATTTTATAGGCACCTGTAGCGCTAATTCCGGTTACAATGGCATTCCCGTTGTCACAGCAATTCTTTGTTTGTCCATACCCTCCCACCAATTGCGGGGCAATCGAGGTAAAACCACAGGTCATCGGGAGTGGAATTTTTCGTAAAAAATTGAGCTTATCAAGTGTTGAAGCCAGTTTTTCCATGGAATTGGTAATCCGGATATTTCCCACATCGGGTAATACGGCCTGAAAGTTTGTGGCTGAGCGGTCATCAACAACGTGTATTGTAACAGATCTTGAAATGGCACTGCATTCCGAAGTAAAAACAATGGTTTGAGAAGTCTCTCCAATTGGAAGTGGAACCGGAAAGAGATCTGTTGTTTTCGGCAGAAAATCAATGCGGGCTTCCATACCCGGTGGATTCGTTGTTATTTCGAAATCATCTTTGGTAAGATTTGTACCGGCTTTATAGCAATTGTATTTTGGTGTAACGTGATAGCTTAGCAGATAATCCACTTCCACCGTAACGCTGTAAGAGCGTTCCCATGCAAAATTGGGCCCTACAACTGTTAAGGTATAGGTGGTTGTCTGGGGCGGACTTGCCATGGGATTGGCCGAATGCGGGTTACTCAGATGCTCCTCGGGTGACCAATAGTAACAAACACCTGATGGAGGATTATCAACACCCAGTCTGACGGGTGTGATTTCGGTCAGATTACTGGCTTTGTTGCAGGTTTTCTGATCAGGACCGGCAAGCCCTTCGGCTTTTGCCTGCAAGAGCCCCAGGCTTAAACTAAACGCCAGCACAAATTGAAACGCTATTTTCATGGTATACTTTTTTGTCATTATTATTCTCCTAGTCGTTTTTCAGAACTCCAACAATATTGCCCTGGCCGGTACCGCTCCTTGAATAGACGATCATGGATCCTTTGGCTCCCGGACGCAGCATCCCGGGAGGTCCGCCTACTTCTTCAAAGAAGAGCTGCAATTCGTTCGGGGCGCTGCTTAATTCGTTATATTGTTGAGCAACAGGTCCTTGCATTAGATTGATAACAATTCTTGAAGGATTGATAAGATTGG
>CAYLTH010000273.1:0-2106 GCA_964386485.1 uncultured Bacteroidales bacterium
TTTACAGGCATTTCATCGGTTGACCCACTATCCTGAATAATTTAATTTTCTCTTTTGGTATTATTTGTTGTCCTGTGATATAACTTTGTTTTAGTGAACATTATACAAACCAATAAAAACAAATTTAATATGCAAACTGAAAACACTGTATTGATGGATAAGGCCAAAGAATCACTCCGTGGAAACTGGGGTTTGGCTATCGGAACTTTTATTGTTTTTTTCTTCATTGTAGGATCTTTACAGGTCCCAACGATATTTTTCCCTGCGAGTGGACTGATAATTCTTTTGATAACCGGGCCTATGAATCTTGGATTAATCATTTTCTTTCTTTGTCTTGCCCGTAATGATGGAGCGCAGTTCGAGCAACTTTTTTTTGGATTCAGGCGGTTCGGAACTGCATTGGGGGCTTATCTTTTGGTGGTCATTTTTACCTTTCTCTGGTCTTTGCTATTGCTCATTCCGGGCATTATTGCTGCCTTCTCCTATAGTCTGACATTCTATATACTTGCAGACAACGAGAACATCGACCCAATGGAAGCTATCGACAAAAGCAAAGCCATGATGTATGGATTTAAGGCCAAACTTTTCAGGCTCTATCTTCGTTTCTTCGGTTGGGCATTGCTGTGTATACTCACCTTAGGCATCGGTTTCTTATGGTTAGTTCCATGGGCACAGGTCACCATGGCCAAATTTTATGACGATGTAAAGTCTGATTATCAGCTACGTATGAATCCATCAACTCAGGGAACAACCGAAGCCGGAATCTAAAAATTAGTAAACCGCCGGCTTTGCCTCTGGCTTGTAGGATTCCATGTTTTTGAACAGATACGAGCTGAGCGAAAAATAAAATACATGTGCTTCGAAACCGCTGTATGGTTTCAGACCTTTTCCATCGGTAAAATCCTGATTGAAAAACTCGGTTACATAGTATTTGAATTTCACACTCATATCGTAAGGTAATTGAACTCCTATAATAAATCCGTGTTGGATTTTTTGTTGCCGGTTGCTAAACCATCCTGTGATTTTATTGGTTTTATCTCCACCAACAAAGGTTTTTTCCTTGTAATGGAAAGGCATTTCAATCTCATATCCTCCAAATATGAATACTTTACCCAGATTGCCCAATTTAATTCCCAAAGGAACAGCAAGGTTATAAGAACGGAATTTCTTTTTCACGGAAGTGGTGCTTCCACCACTTTCCATCTGATCGAAATCATCGTAAATAAATCCGACATTCCGGATTCCTAGTCCGGTAAAAATACCGAGATTTTTATTGAAATCAGCGTTCAGCATGCCCTGAATATTGAATACAGGACTCCAGCGAATAACAGATCCATCACTGTTTCCTCCAGATTTTACATCAGCGAAGGAAAATATCATTTCGCCACCTGAACTCCAGTAGGTTTTTGGCTGGCTTTTAAGTCCGGTTACTGAAAAAAGAATGAAAAATAAGATCAAAAGGTAGTTTTTCATGGTGCATTGGTTTGAATGATTTCACAAAGATGAAAAAATATGCTGAAATCCCAAGAATGCAATTTTATAAATATGAAAAATTCATTTCATTAATTTCCTTCTTTCCCTTCTAATAACGTAGGTTTTCCGGCCAGCCCATAAAGTCCCCATGAATAGGAGGAGACTACTTCCACCATCAATCGGGGCTCCACCACCAACGATCGCACCTCCAACACTAGGATCGGTAGGCGGGTTAGGTGGACCTTGGCCAAAACTCACTGAATGAATTATTACAATAAACCCAATCAGACTAAATACTTTTTGAATCTTTTTCATATTACCTGACTAACAGTACTTTACCAAAATAAGTTCGCTTATCCGAATAAACTTTCACCAAAGCTGTTCCATTGAAACCCGGAACTGATATTTTATTGACTGCTTCGGCAATTATCTCCCTATCAACTGATACTCTTCCAGTTATATCACTGATTACCAATCTTATGCGTTCACCATAACAAGCAGGAATCGAAAAATAAAGATTCCTGTCAAAACCCCAGATCCGGTATTGTTCCGAATCGTGGTCGGCAATATCTGTTATGTATTGCAGATGTAAGAGGAATCGGTTTGCATCATAAGTTGTATCGTGTAAAAAAC
>CAYLTH010000274.1:0-2086 GCA_964386485.1 uncultured Bacteroidales bacterium
TTGTGTCATAATTTGCGAACCGCAAAAATAAGCAATAAAGGAAAGGGAAATCCGCAGGAAGCAGGCTTTTTAATCAGGCCTGCATTATTTGTTGACAATGATCTCGGGGGTACGGATTACATTGCTTTGCTGCAGCTCTTTATCATAAATCCAGGCTTCAAAAAGAATGGTATCATAGGGAGAACTGTAGTTGTTGATAAAGAGTTCGATATCAATAGTGCCTTTGGTGGGCTTATTATCACCGGTTCCAACAATCGGCGGAATACGGGCATGCTGTGGCGATGGCAAATCTACCAATACCAGGCTTCCCTTGCGCCGTTCATAATAATTGATGTAAAAATTATAATAATACGGACTACCCACATTGAATGGAGCCAGGGTATCTCCCTCTGCGAGGCCGATATTGCCATCGCCATCCGTAAAGGAAATGGATAAAATTCCTTTGTTATCAACACTGCTGCCATTTTGTATCTTTGTAAAGTCAAGAAACTCAATTTGCGGGGTATCCGGATAATCTTCCTTTTTCTGACAGGCACTGTTGCCCAGCATAATCAGGAAGATGATCAGGGTAATACCAATTTGAATTAACCGCAGCGAAGGTTTCATGATCTGTAAACAAAAAGTGGCATAAAATTAATCAATTTCAGAGGATAATGAGCGAAACAGCCCCGGTTTTACCAGAAGAAATTTTCAATGTTCATCCGGGACAGATGTTTAACGATCTCTGCCTCAAAATATTTCATTTTCAGTACCGGCAGAATCGGGTGTATCAGCAGTTTTGTGACCATCTTGAGCGCAATCCCGGAAATGTGAACAAGCCCTCCGAAATCCCCTTTTTGCCAATCGAATTTTTTAAAACCCATGCGGTAGTTTGTGGCGAAAAAAAGCCGGATGTGGTTTTCTCCAGCAGTGGTACCAGTGGAAGCCAAACCAGCCGGCATGCCGTTTTATCGGCAGATTTGTATGATCAGAGTTTCTTAAAGGGATTCACGCTGGCATATGGTGATCCTGGTCAGTATTGCTTTCTGGCTTTATTGCCTTCTTATCTGGAGCGTGAAGGATCATCCCTGATTTATATGGTTGAAAAACTCATGCAGATCAGCCGGCATCCCCTGAATGGCTTCTTTTTATATGATCATCCAAAACTGGCAGAAACACTGCAACATCTCCGGAATCAAAACCAGAAAACCATCCTTTTCGGAGTCAGTTATGCCCTGATTGATTTCACACAGGATTTTAAGCTTGATTTTCCTGAATTAATTGTTGTTGAAACCGGAGGAATGAAAGGCAGAAAGAAGGAGATGATCCGTGAAGAGTTGCATGAACAGTTAAAATCAGGATTTGGCGTAGAGCAGATTCATTCAGAATATGGCATGACCGAACTGCTTTCCCAGGCCTGGTCGGCAGGCGACGGGCGTTTCAGCACACCTCCGTGGATGAAAATCCTGATCCGTGATGTGAACGACCCGCTGAGTTACCTGGAAACGGGCAGGAGCGGCGGAATCAGCATCATTGATCTGGCGAATCTTTATTCCTGCTCATTTATAGCGACATCGGATCTGGGATTGCTTCGTCCGGATGCTTCTTTTGAAGTACTCGGCCGCTACGATCAGAGTGAAATCAGGGGATGCAACCTGATGGCAGGGGGAGCTTAAAATCGGATCATTCTTATTCAAAAATTCTACCTATTTTTGCAAAAATTCGTTTACTATGAAAACCACTCACATTGAACACATTGGGATTGCTGTTAAAAGCCTTGATGAGAGCATTCCTTTTTACGAAAAACTATTGGGGATTCCCTGCTATGCTGTTGAAGAAGTTGCTGATCAGCGCGTAAAAACAGCCTTTTTTCAGGTAGGACAAACCAAAATTGAATTGCTCGAATCAACCGATCCGGAAGGACCCATTGGAAAATTCATCGAAAAGAAAGGCGAAGGGATGCATCATATGGCCTTTGCTGTTGACAATATTGAAGAAGCCCTTCAGGAAACTGAACAAAAAGGGATACAACTTATCGATAAAACCCCGCGTAAAGGAGCAGAGGGCTTACATATCGGTTTTTTACACCCCAAATCAACATTTGGTG
>CAYLTH010000275.1:0-2051 GCA_964386485.1 uncultured Bacteroidales bacterium
GCTGGCATTTCGCTCAAGGATGTATCGTTGCAGGGAATTCAGCACATTAAAAACAAAGTGTGGATTCATTTGTGCCTGCAACGATTGCATCTCCAGTTCGGCCATCTCGAGTTTCATCCTTGTTTTTCGTCTGATTACCTGCACCCTCTGGTAGTAAATTCCCAGAATGATTGCCAGGAGAAGCATCCCGCAAACCATAATAAACCACCAGGTTTGCCAGAATGGGGGCAGGATGGAAAACTCAAGTAGCGTTTTCGTATGCGACCTCTGGGAACTGAGATTGGTTATCCTGACGATAAACCGGTATTTTCCCACCGGGAGATTTGTATAAACAGCTTTTCTGTCGGTTCTAATTTCCCGGTACGAACCTTCAAATCCATCCAGCCATACTGAAAATTGATCTTTATCAGGATTCAGCATATTGCTACTGCTGAAATAAAAAATGAGATTCCTTTCATGAAATGGAAATTGCCAACCTGCTCCTTCATTTGTTAAGTTTCTGCCTTCCGGGTTGTCGGTAAACTCATAGATTCGTCCTGTGGTCTCAAGTTTATTCAGGAAAACTTCCTGTTTAGGAAGTTTCAGTTGAGAAATCTCCCGGGTATCAATTTTTATCAGGTTCTCCTGGGATGCCAGCCAGATGGTTCCATTGGCATCAATTACCGGATGGTTGACACTGTAATCAAAGTACCCTTCGGATGCTGAAAAAAAACGAATATCTTTTTCCGCACCAGAAAACAATGAAGGAGCCCGGAGCATTAGCATCCCTTTGTTGGTACCAACAAAAATGCTGCCTGTATTATTGCTGATCAGCCAGATAAAATTTCTTCCGAAAGCATTGTTCAGTGAATCTATCAGGAAATGTTGAATAAACTGATCTCCCTTCAGATATCCGGCACCAATTTCCCCTGTGTTGGTGCAGTACATGATATTTCCCGCCGGATCTTTTGACATATTCGAAATATTTACCGGTAGAGAAGGACAGGTTTTATTCAGATTGGAAAATGTCTTTCCGTTAAAATAATAAAGCCCCCCCCATAAACTTGAAAACACCATCCCTCCCTTAAAAGGAATCATGCGGGTGATCTCCTTGGGCAGGTCATAATTCTTCCGGGTATAGGTTTCAAGCGTCGGGTCCGGATTGACATTGGGTTGTCTAATCACCTGCAGGGTATCCGTCCAGTATCCCCAATTAAACAGGTCATTGTTTTTATCAAACCCAATGAATCCTTCAAATATACCGGCATATTTTGTAATGGAGACAGGACTTGCTCCCGGCTGGTCCGGAAGTCGGAAGAACCCACCGGTGGTGCTAACCCAAAGGTTTCCGTCACGATCGGCAGAAATTTCATTGAATTCAGGTTCTCCTCGCGTTCTTTGATTCTGGCCGTCATTAACCCCATTATTTCGTATGAGATAGAATGCGTTTCCAACCTTTTTAACGCTGAATGCTTCTCTCCGGCCATCAGGAAATTGCTTTATTATCAAATCTTTAAAAACCAGATAAAGAATGTTTTTTAAATGGTAGAGATTCCTGAATTCTCCACGGTTTTTAGAAAAGTCGGTCAGTGGGAATTTTTTAATGAAAGATTCTGTCACCTTGACTAACCCTTTTTTCTCTGTTGAAACCCACAGTATTCCCGAATTCTTATCAAAAAGAACATAGTTGATCATAATATCTTTCAAACCAAGCAAATCGGTCATATCCTCCAACTCGGATCCGTTGTACCGAAGCACTCCTGAAGTAAAAACACCAAACAGCGGGAACCAGATGTTGCCCTTTTGATCTTCACAGAGGGCTAAAACCAGTCCGCGCTTTGTAGGATTAAGCCGGATTGTCGCGTTTTCCCGGGTATTGATCTCAAAGCGGTTCCCCCAAACCGTGTCACCATGGGTAGTTATCATAGCAGATGTAATTCCTATCTCAGGTAGCATATCCGACATGTCTTCAATAATCGGTTCAACTTTCCCGGTTTGTGGATAAAACTTTATCCGGTAATCACTGTTGTCCGGTAAAACTTTAAAGTAGGGTTGGCCGGTTATGACCAACC
>CAYLTH010000276.1:0-2028 GCA_964386485.1 uncultured Bacteroidales bacterium
TCAGCATCTACGGCCATGTTTCTTCCGGTTTCTTCGCCCCCAAATGCAATCGCTTTCAGTACAGGATTACTCGAGCAAAAGGATTTCAGGATCGGTGGTATCCTGATCGGAGTGCTTGGGCCACTGCTGGCTATAATGTGGGTACTTCTCATCTCGTAAATCCTGATAGATCAAAGAAAAGAATGAGATTCCCGAATTTATCAAAACCCGGACTCTGCACTTGTATTATCATTTCTAAAAAAATTAATAATTAAAACAGAAACAAAATGGAAGACAAAAAAGGTTATTCACTGTTACGTAACCCGCGCACCAATAAGGGAACTGCATTTACTGTCGAAGAAAGAATGAAATATGGATTAGAAGGATTGTTGCCTGCACAGGTTGAAACCCTCGAAACACAGATGCTTCGCATAAATGGACAACTCGACAAGATTGATCTTCCGATTCATAAATATAGTTATTTGTCAAATTTACTCGAAACCAATGAAACATTGTTTTTTAACCTGATCATGAATGATCCGGCAAAGTTTCTGCCCCTGGTTTACACGCCAACAGTAGGCGAAGCTTGTGAGAAATTCGGGCACATCTCCCGCCGGGTAAAAGGACTTTTTATCTCTATCAATCAAAAAGACCAGATTAAAGAAATCCTCAGAAACTGGCCTGAAAAGGAGGTGCGTTTTACTGTTGTCACTGATGGCGGGAGAATCCTTGGCCTGGGGGATCTTGGTATCTGCGGGTTAGGAATCCCCATGGGAAAACTGGCGCTCTATACAAGTTGCGCCGGTGTTCCACCCGAATTCACCCTTCCGATAGTTCTGGATGTGGGCACCAATAATGAAAAATTTCTTAATGATCCGCTTTATCCTGGATTAAGGCATAAAAGAATTGTTGGTAAAGCATACGACGATTTTATCGAAGCCTTTGTAGTGGCCGTGAATGAGGTTTTTCCAAAAATATGCATCCAATGGGAAGATTTTAAAGGTATTGATGCTATCCGGATTTTAAATAAGTACCGCGATAGGGTCTGTACTTTTAATGATGACATCCAGGGAACAGCAGCTATTGCCACAGCTGGCTTCATTTCGATCAGCCGCCTGATGGGAAGACCTTTCGCTGAACAAAGATTTCTTTTCCTTGGAGCAGGAGCTGCGGCATTCGGGATTGCCGATATGCTGGTTCAGAAATATCAAAAAGACGGCTTAAGCAGAGCGGAAGCCCTGGAACACATCTGGATGTTTGATGTTAAAGGCTTGCTTGTAAAATCAAGAAATGATCTTGCCTATTATCAATTGCAATTTGCCCATGATGGCGAGCAATCAGATAATTTTGCAGAAGCAATCCTTAAAATTAAACCCACAGCCATTTTGGGAGTGAGCACTGTGGGAGGAGCTTTCAACCAGCAGGTTATCGAAAATATGAGCTCCGTAAACGAAAGACCCATTATTTTTCCTTACTCCAATCCAACATCTCACTCCGAATGCACTGCCGAACAGGCCTACACATGGAGTAAAGGGCGAGCCATCTTCGCCAGCGGCAGCCCTTTCGCAGCCGTTAGTTACCAGGGAAAAACCTTCACACCCGGACAAGGTAACAACGTCTTCATTTTCCCTGCTCTTGGATTAGCCGTTTATGCAACAGAAGCAAAAAGTGTTACCGATGAAATGCTCATCACGGCGGCAGAAGCAGTGGCCGAACAAGTGAGCCTGCAGGATTTTGAAAGCGGCTTAATCTATCCGAAGGTCGATGATATCTTAAAAGTATCATTAAAGGTTGCCGAACGAATTGCCTCCGGCATTTTTGACAATGGATTAGCAGGTATTGAAAGACCAGCCGATATCCTGGCCTTTCTTAAAAGCAAAATGTATGTTCCGGAATACAAATGAAAAAAACCTTTTCGATCACATTATTTATTTTCTTTACTTTGCTATGATTTAAAATTTGTTTTCAGCAGAAACCATTATAAAATTTAATAATTTTTTAATTCAATACATTCAATTATGTGCATAATAAATTCACTTATGAAGAGAA
>CAYLTH010000277.1:0-2024 GCA_964386485.1 uncultured Bacteroidales bacterium
AATACCAATATTTAGAGGGCCCTCGACATAGGTAAATCTTGAACTCTCAATCCCGAACTCACCAAGATATTTTACAAATGCATCAAATCTTCTTTTACTTAATTCCCCGGGTTTTAAAAGGTTTCCATTGATGTCATACTTTGGATCGGCTTCCGGGAGACGAACATATCCGTGGTAACAAAATTTTAAAGATTTTCTATTCCGTATAGCGGACGCAAAACATTTAAGTTCATTACGAAAAACATCATTGATCATTATGCCCCCAGGTTCATAGCCTGAAAACTTAAACATCAGCGTATCTCCAACTTTCAGGTTCTTCATTATTTTGGGATTCCCGAAAATTCCGCAACTATTCAGGGTATAGTCAGTTTTAACAGCTTTAGCAGACGTTTCGGGTGAGCGCTTCTTTAGTATCTCAACCAAAACTTTCCGTCTCTCTTCCGGCTTAAGCAAGGCAATTCCTGAATTCGTTCCTTGTCCGCTTTCTCCCCTACCCTGACACGCTAAAATCTTTACAGGATTCATCCCCTTATTCGTCAGACGATTCCTTACCTGATCGGCTCTTTTCTGCGATAAGACAATATTATACGCCTCCTCGGCAAGGGTATCGGTATACCCGTAAATATTCAGCTGAATAGTTTCTTCTTTACTCACACGCACCAGAGAATCAAGCATTTCGAGATTCCGCTTTGACAATTCATACGAGTTCAGGTTGAAATACAGAATCAGACTGTCTTTTTCTTCAGTTGCCTTTCCATAAACAGCTTCGGAAAGTAGTTGCTCCAGATACTCCAAACCTTCCAATGCATTAAAATTGTCGGCGATAAGAACTCCCTTACGGCTTATAATCACATCACTCGGAATACTGTGAACATTGAAAGAACGCACAAAGGGTGAGAACCAGCCTTTGAAGTCGCAATACTGCTTCCAGGGCAGGGCAAAGGATTTGACAGCGGACCTATACTGTGCAGGGTCTTCATCCAGGGAAATGCCAATAATATCAAGCTTATCAGAATGCAGTTCAAGCAGTTTTCGTAAAACCTTGAACTCAGCCTTATTGGCAGAGCAGGAAGAACTCCAGAAATTGATGTACAAAAAATCCTTTTGCAGCAGATTTCTTAGTTTAACATCCAGTCCGTCAGCTGTTTTCAGAAGCAGGGAAGAAAGGGTATCTCCCGGATTGTATCTTCTGACGGGATTATTCAGTACCTCCTGACACCGCTGATAATCCTTAGTCTTTTTTAGCTCATCATCGAGCGAATTTAAAAGATCCCTGAGCATCAACGGGTCTGTCATGGCGGGATTGCCAATGCAGGATTTCAGAACATCCAGACTGGCATAGGATTCCGGGTGTTTCAGACAGGAAAGCAGCGATTTTTCTATATACAGCGAATCAGAAATCCGAAGTTTGGCTTCATAAAAGGCATGTTCCTCTGCATCTTCCGGAAGCATTGAAAACAGGCTGTCGTACATATCCATCTCATCCAGGTTTGCAAACAGGATCTGCATGAGTTCCTGCTGGTGGGTATTGAGGGGATCGCCTGTAAATTGCAAATCCCGGATCGAAGGTCCAATCCTGAGCGATATATCTCCGGGATAAAGCCACATCTTGTTGTAGTTCCGGAAATCCGAGTCGAAGCAGAGGCTAACTTTTACAGGCTGCCAGATCCCCTCTATCACCTTTTCGAGGGTGATTCCGGATAGGGTGTCGTTGCATAAAGTTTTACCCTGCTCGTCGAAAATCGTAATGCGCCGGTTAACCACATCGTTTTGCAGGCTGATGGTTAATCTGCATTTCTGGGAAAACCCTGAAATACTGAAAAACAAACTAAACAGCAGGCAGCAAACAATGGAAACCCGAACGTTCATTATTAAAGGCACTTTATGACATGACAAATATATCCAATTAATCCTGTTTAAAATTCCTGCATTCAACAGATTTGGTAACATAAATAATCTATGAATAGCCTTTGAAACATTACTACCATACCATTAATGAGGCCCCGGGGAAAAAATGCAAGAAT
>CAYLTH010000278.1:0-2024 GCA_964386485.1 uncultured Bacteroidales bacterium
ATTGAAATGCCGTTTCTTAAGGCAGCAGTGGTCCCAATATTAACACAATCCCCGATTTTGCAGTTCCCGCTGATATGAACAGCTGGTCCTGCAGTAAAATAATCGCCTATTTCACAGTCATGGGTTATGGTGGTCTGGAGATTCAGGTGAGCATGTTTCCCTACCTTGATATCACAGGTTAAGATAGTGCCGGCTGTTATGATACTGCCTTCTCCAATCTCAACCCATTTTGAAATTATAGCTGTCGGATGAATAATGGTGGCCCACGTCGTTTCAAACGGCATCGACTCGACAAAGCGTTTTCGATCCCAAGGATCACCTATTGCCACCACAACATCATAAAGTGCCGGAATAAATTCTGATTTTTTAATTACACTAATCCCCAGAACTTTGGATTCAGTATAATATACATCGTCAACCATAAAACAAACGTATTCACCAATTTGTGAATGTTTTTCCGGTAAACTGTCGATAAGGCAGACAAGCACATCTCTTCCGGAACCTCCGGCTCCTGCAATACATATTTTTTTTTCTGTAAAGCTCATAATCCGGATTAGGGATGAATTACCTGAATCAGCTTTTGAATTCCACCCTGGATTATCAGGATATACTGACCATCTTTAAGCTCACTCAGATCAATGGTATTCATCATGGATTCCAACTTGCCGGTTTTTAAAATTCTGCCGTCCACTGTTGAAATTGAATAGTCAGATCCTTTAAGGATTGCATCAAAGCTGATATTTACCTGATTATTCGCCGGATTTGGGAAAATTTTCACATTGTATTTTAAGGCAAGATCAGAAATGCCTGAAGAAATCGTAAGTACTGCAATATCAGAGGTATCTGAACATGAGTCAGTAGTGATAATACAACGGAATGGCTGGTTGTTGTTGACCATATTTACTGAAGTTATTTTCAGAGAATCATTTGTAACACCTTGATACTGGGAAACATTATTCAGATTAACATACCCAACCCCTAAATCGGTTTGCCATTGGTAACTGGCGGATGGGTCGCTGGAAGTGGCAATAAAAAGTGCATCATGATTCAGAACAACAGCCTGGTTGAGAGGTTGAGTCTGAAAGTGAAGTTCACATGCCTTATAAAGTCGTGTAATTTCATTTTGAGACAATGCACGATTCCAAATAGCAACATCATCTATCTGACCATCAAGATATTGTGCAGTTCCAGAAATGCTGGCTCCAAAATAATATAATCCGTTACTTGAGTTGAATGATATTCCCGAAAGCGTTAAACCCCAATCTCCATTGATATAAATATTAACATTATTGTTTGTATAGGAGAAAACAAAATGATACCAGGTATTTTCGAAAATGTCCTGATCATACGAAACCAGATATTGATATTGAGCAGGTGTTCCTTCCCATTTTACAACACAGGCATTATAGTAACGGAGCAGGAGTTCCCAGTTTGAATCATAGGCATCTAAAAGGGGAGTGACCACTGGTATATAATTCGCATTGAACCACATCGATACAGTAAGCGAATTCATTGCCTGCCGGGGTGCTGAAATAAAATCATTAATACCATCAAAGTCGTAAGCTTTACCAGCCATGCCATTTCTGTCATTACAAAGTGTTGCACCGTTTACAATGCCGTGTAAGTTGTTGCCACTCTCATCATTGGCATTCCCGTTAAACGGCCACCAACCAATCAGACCTGATTCTGGAATATAGGGTGGAGGAGTCTGACCAAAAGCCAGAGGAATTAATCCAGTTAGTAGTAGAATCGAAATCAAAGTAAATTTTTTCATAGTTAATTGAATTTGGTGAAACAAATGTATCAATTAAATTTTTTGCGACAACAATAATAATAATATTTAATTAAAAAAAACAGGCTGTCCGGTAAGGAGCAGCCTGCTTTTTAAAATATCATCATTAGATATTACATCCACATGAAGAATGCAGGATTGTCAATATACTGACTGATGTCTTGTTCGATGGCTCCAATGAGGAGAACGATCCAGTCAACGAAAGGAACAATACCAAAAATACCACCGCAGG
>CAYLTH010000279.1:0-2011 GCA_964386485.1 uncultured Bacteroidales bacterium
CCGGCATATTTTCAATGGCTGTAAAAAGTCCGCTCATCAGAATAAAAATCATCATTATGAAAAAGCTCACAAACATACTCTGCTGCTGTGTATTGGTTATAGTAGATACCAGTAGTCCCAAACCCAGAATACAGGCAATATACACCACAGCCACACCAAAAACCAAACCCAGGCTTCCTATCATCGGTATATTAAACAACAGTTTTCCTATTCCCAGGCCAAAACACAATTCAAACAAGGCAATCAGCAGAAAGGGAAGCAGTTTTCCAATTATAAACTGATACTTTTTTATAGGCGTTACATTAATTTGCTCAATGGTTCCGATTTCTTTCTCCCGGACTATATTCATGGATGACAACAGCAGGCTGATCACTGTAACCAACAAGACCAGAATACCCGGAACCATAAAGGTTTTGTAATTCAGTTCTTCATTGTACCAGAAAAGATAACTGGCTTCTATAGTTTTGGGCTTAACCGGTAACAGATCCAGATTGGCTTTTCCAAGTCCGAATGATCCGAGTATGGCCCCTGTCTGGGCAAATACCAAACCTCCTGTTGTCCCGTTTATGGCATTTACCTGTAAGGATAGTTTTTGTTGTTCCCGGTTTTTCAGCCGCTCTTCAAAACCTGTTGGAATCTCCAAAACGGCATGAATCCGGTCTTCTTCGAGTAAACGCAATGCCTCCGGGTTACCAAAATCATTCTGCGTTACCATATAGTAAGGTGATGCAGCAAATTTCCCGATAAGTTCACGGGATAAGGTGCTGTGGTCGCGATCGAGAATCAGCAGGCGGATATGCTTCATTTCGTAAGTGGCTGCATGTGCCAGTACGATAAGCTGAAAAATTGGAACAAAGAAAATGATCGGCAGCATGCTTCTGTTGCGAAACACCTGGATAAACTCCTTCTGAATAATAAATAAGAGCGTCTTCATCGGCTTATTCCAATCTGTTTTTAAACTTTTTAACACTCAGGAGAATAAAAAATGCAGTCATACCAAGCAATACAAGGGTTTCTTTCCACACCATATCAAATCCCGAACCCTTCAGCATGATGTTCTTTATGATCACGATAAACCATCTGGGAGGCATGATCTGGCAAAGACCCTGCAGGACCAACGGCATGTTTTCGATCGGGAAAATAAACCCGGATAAGAGGATCGTTGGCAACATCAATCCAACCAGCGATATCATCATGGCAACCTGCTGACTGCGGGTAATGGTGGAAATAAGTATTCCAAGCGACAAGGACGTAATAATATACAAGAGGCTTTCTGCCAGCAACAACACAATATTCCCTTTCACAGGTACCCCAAAAACCAGGTTACTCACAACCAGAATAATGATCACATTGAGAAAGGACAATCCCACGTACACACTGACTTTCCCCAGAATAATCTGCAAAGGTTTCAGGGGAGAAACCAACAGGACTTCCATGGTTCCCATCTCCTTTTCACGGGTGATTGAAATGGAAGTCATGAGTGCTGAAATCAAAATCAGCAACATCGCGATGATGCCCGGAACAAACAGGTACACTCCTTTCATTTCGGGATTATAAAGCATGCGCACTTCCGGGATAATCAGATTCGGGTTTCCAACCTGTGCATTCATCTTTTTACTGTAGTCACTGATAATACCCTGCGTATAATTTACCAGCAAATTCGCGGTGTTGGGCTCGGAGGCATCCGCAAGAATCTGGATTTTTGCATGATTGCTGCGTTGGAGATTATCCATAAAACCTGCTTCAATCACAATAACCTGCTTGACAATTCCTTTTTGAAAACAGGCATGAACTTCGGACTCCGAATTCAGGGTTTCTTCCAGCTTGAAATACCCCGATGATAGTATCTTTTCGGTGATTTCACGGCTGGCCTGATCATGGCTTTTATCCAGAATCGCAATTTTGGCATCCTTGATTTCATTGGTTAAAACATACCCGAACAGCAACAACTGTATTACCGGCATTCCTATCAATACTGCCAGGGTTCTGGTATCCCGCAGAATATGATAAA
>CAYLTH010000280.1:0-2003 GCA_964386485.1 uncultured Bacteroidales bacterium
GACCCGGAAGTTTGCAAGCCTTCATTGATGGCCATTTATCCCAATCCTGCCTACGGAAATCTGACCATAAGCACTGAAATTCTTCATCCATCAGGGGCAACAATAAGTCTTTTCGATTTATCAGGCAGAATGGTTGATGTGGTTTATAATGGGATACTTCAACCTGGCGCTCAACCTGTAACTTTCGATCCTTCTGGCCTTACCCCGGGAATTTACATCCTTGAACTAAAAACAGGAAGCATTTCCGAGCGGCAAAAGTTAACCATCGTTAAGTAATCCAATCACAAATTATAAACACGGAGACACGAAGGCCACAGAGAACCACAGAGAAAAACTATAAAACTCTGTACTCTCCATGTCTCCGTGGTAATTTTTAACCAGCGTTCTTTTCAATTTTTAACCTAATAAATAGTTTTATGAAAAAGTTTACCATTCTCTTTTTAACTTTTTTTCTTCTTTCAATCCCGGCAGCTTATGCACAGAGGCCGGTGATAGCATTAACCTTTACCGCGGAATACAACAACCTGCACGTTCCGCTGGACAGCATTTTCATCCAAAACCTCACGCAGCCCGGCGATACCATGCTTTTTGTACCCGACACAGTGCTGTTTCTGGATTATGTGAGCGGGGTTCCTGATTTCGATAGAACCGCAAAAAGTTCATTTTCGGTGTCGCCGAATTATCCCAATCCATCGGTTGATGGAAAAACTTCAATTGATGTTTTCATCCCCGAAAGGGAAAATATTACGATGCGGATTGTTGATATTCGTGGAAGTGAAGTTGCTTCTTACGAAAATACGTTAGACGCAGGAAATCATCACTTTACTTTCCTTGCCGGGAAAGAAAAGTATTACGTGCTTTCGGTAAATTGTGGCAACGAAAACCGCTCGATTAAGATGATTAATTCGGGCAACAGCAACCAGGAGCAGGGAACATTGATTTATCAGGGAAGTACCGAAACGGAGCATCCACTAAAATCGCAGGAGGCCATCGCCGGTTTTGATTTTTCATTAGGCGATGAGCTTCAATACACTGCTTTTGCTTCCGGATATCAGGCAAGCATCATTGTTGACATTCCTGAATCTAATAAAACCTACGTTTTTGAAATGGTATCATCCGTCTTTACCTGCGGCGATATTGTAACCTATGAAGGCCAGAATTATAATACCATCGTAATGGGAACCCAATGCTGGTTCCTGGATAATCTGAATGTCGGGATAATGGTCACACAAAATCAGACCAACAATGGTGTGATCGAAAAATACTGTTATGATAACAACCCGGAGAATTGTGAAATTTACGGTGGATTGTACGACTGGGGAGAAGTGATGCAATATTCTACCCAGCCTGGAATACAAGCCATCTGCCCAACCGGTTGGCATATTCCCACTGATGAAGAATTTACAACCTTCACCGATTACATAAGCAACCAACCGGATTACCTTTGCGATAACAATTCATTTAACAATGCCAAAGCGATTGCAACAAATACGGGATGGGATACAAGTTCAGAATATTGTGCTGTTGGCAATGACCAGTCCGCCAACAATGCATCCGGATTTTCGGGGATGCCTGTTGGCATGCGCATGGATAATGGGTCAGGATATAGTGGTGTAGGAAATACAACAGCATGGTATTCCTCAACAGAATCCTCCTCCTTTGCATCATTCGGCCGGATGATTGCCGCTGACTATTGGTTTATCCTTTCATCAATGATGAGTAAGAATTATGGTTTGAGTGTGCGGTGTCTTAAAAATGAAACTTCGGCAACCATTCCAACGGTAACCACCTCCGGAATTACCGGCATCACCCAGACTACTGCTACCGGCGGTGGCGAAGTGACCGATGATTCGACTGACCCGGTGACTGAAAGAGGCGTGTGCTGGGGCACTTCGATCGACCCTGATATCACCGGAGATAAAATAATCGATGGCGCATAAATCGTCAATCCCGCTGCCAATCCCCGCTGGACGATAAATAAGAGGGCGGTTAATGTTCTTGTT
>CAYLTH010000281.1:0-1991 GCA_964386485.1 uncultured Bacteroidales bacterium
CAATCCTATGAAAAGAACATATATCAGTCCGGTTTTGGAACACATTATCATTGATTCTCAAATAACTTTGGTAATGCAATCTCCAGGTGGAATTCCGTCTAACCCCGAATTCAACAAGGGCGAGGATGAAAAAAAGAAGGACAAACCGATGGAGAGTCCGTTTGGGGAGTAGAATAAGTAATTTCCGGCATTGAGCCAGTCCGTAAAACTTCCTGTATGCGAACGTTTTACGATTGACATCTTATCCTGTTGTTTAAACCGTAAACTCCGGTGTATTTATTATTACAATTTTACAAATATTTCCGCCTGATTTTGTCGGAAAACGTAATAACAATATATACCTTTACAGTCACTTTTCTATTATATTGAAAAGCCGTTCAACTGCGGGTCTCCCGGATATTTTTGATAACTATGGACACGAAAAAACATACATCACTCCGGTATTGGAGCACATTATCATCGATAAACAGATTACCCTGGTGATGGAATCGAATGGCGGGAATGGTATCCCAAACAATCCTGAATTCAGCAAAGGAGAAGAAGACAAAAACAAGGATGATGTTTTTGGGAGTCCGTTTGAGGAATGATGAATTCTCAATTATTTCAATTTTTAATGCAAATCACCATGATATTCCGACATATAAAAATTCAACTGATCACTTTACTTTCCGGATTCGGATTATTGATTACAATGCCCGCATTTGCGCAGCAGGACGGAAATGGGACCAATGATAAAACACATGGATTCTGGCTTGAGCAAATGCAGAATCCTGATGTCAATTTTGTGGAATTAAAAGCGGCATTCAACAAATACTGGGAAAACCGGAAGGATTACAAGTCAAACGGCTACAAGGTATTCAGACGTTGGGAATACATCAATGAACCCAGAGTACAGGAAGACGGAAAACTGCAGGCACCGGGCTATGTAAAGAAAGTGTATGATCAATATATGGCTGCAACGGATGTTTCCGCCGGCGGGGCCTGGTCGATTGTGGGTCCAACGGCCTATCCGACGAATAATACAGGTCAGCCAACAGGGTTGGGAAGAGTCAATGCCATTGGATTACATCCGACGGATGCGAATATAATTTATGTGGGAGCCGCATCAGGAGGGATCTGGCGATCAACCAATGGAGGCACAAGCTGGTCGAATTTAAGTTCAAACATTCCGACGCTGGGTGTTTCTTCAATTCTCGTCCATCCATCAACACCCACTACGATTTACATAGGTTCCGGCGACCGCGATGCCGGTGATGCTTTTGGATTGGGTGTTTTTAAAAGTACTGATAACGGGGCTACCTGGGTTCAGATGAATAATGGCATGGGTAATTCCACTGTTGGCGCTATGCTGATGCATCCATCCAATCCCGATATTATCCTGGCGGCTACAAGTACCGGTATTTACAAAACCACGAACGGCGGGAGTACCTGGGTGAAAAAGTCAAGTGCAACAGGAGATTACAAGGATATAAAGTTTAATCCGGGGAATTCTGCTATTGTTTATGCCACACAGGGCGGGTTATTTTATCGTTCAACTGATACGGGCGAAACCTGGACAGTAATAACCAGCGGGATTACAGCTGGCAGCAGGATCGTGATAGGTGTAACTCCTGCAAATCCGGCCTATGTTTATTTATGTCAGAACACTGGGAATACATATTTTCAGGCCATTTTGAGGTCAACGGATGAGGGTTTGAATTTTACGCAAAGGGCAATTGGTCCCACACCCAATATTTTCGGATATAACTGCGATGGCACCGGAACGAACAGTCAGGCAAACTATGATTTATGCATAGCTGTCGACAAAACCAATGCGGATATTTTGTATGTAGGCTCCATTAACACCTGGAAATCTACGAATGGGGGAACAAGCTGGACCATTGCAACGCATTGGGTGGGAAGCAGTTTTTTTGAACCCTGTGCCGCATCTGTACATGCCGATCATCATTGTTTTGAGTGGTCTCCCCTGTCAAATACCCTGTACCTGGGTC
>CAYLTH010000282.1:0-1974 GCA_964386485.1 uncultured Bacteroidales bacterium
GACCCAGGTACAGGGTATTTGACAGGGGAGACCACTCAAAACAATGATGATCGGCGTGTACGGATGGAGCACAGGAAGCTGTAAAACTGTTACCAACCCAATGGGTTACAATGGACCAGCTTGTACCGCCATTGGTAGATTTCCAGGTGTTGATGGAACCCACATACAGGATATCCTCATCCGTTTTATCTACAGCAATGCATAAATCATAGTTCGCCTGACTGTTTGTTCCACTGCCATCGCAATAATAGCCGAAAATATTGGGTGTAGGACCTGTTGCCATTTGCGTAAAATTCAGACCATTATCTGTTGACCTCAAAATAGCCTGAAAATATGTATTCCCGCGGTTCTGACATAAATAAACATAGGCCGAATTTGCCGGAGTAACACCTATCACGATCCTGCTTCCAGTTGTAATCCCGCTGGTAACCTCTGTCCAGGTTTCGCCTGTATCGCTTGAACGGTAAAATTTCCCGCCCTGTGTGGCATAAACAATAGCAGGATTACCCGGTTTAAACTTTATATCCCTGTAATTTCCTGTTACACTTGATTTTTTTACCCAGGTAGTCCCGCCATTTGTGCTTTTATAAATACCGGTACTTGTAGCCGCCAGGATAATATCGGGATTGGATGGATGCATCAGCATAGCGCCAACAGTGGAATTACCCATGCCATTATTCATCTGAACCCAGGTAGCCCCGTTATCAGTACTTTTAAAAACACCCAATCCAAAAGCATCACCGGCATCGCGGTCGCCGGAACCTATGTAAATCGTAGTGGGTGTTGATGGATGGACGAGAATTGAAGAAACACCCAGCGTCGGAATGTTTGAACTTAAATTCGACCAGCTTGTGCCTCCATTGGTTGATCGCCAGATCCCTCCTGATGCGGCTCCCACATAAATTATATTCGCATCCGTCGGATGTAATCCAATGGCATTGACTCTTCCCAACCCTGTTGGCTGACCTGTATTATTCGTCGGATAGGCCGTTGGACCCACAATCGACCAGGCCCCGCCGGCGGAAACATCCGTTGCAGCCATATATTGATCATACACTTTCTTTACATAGCCCGGTGCCTGCAGTTTTCCGTCTTCCTGTACTCTGGGTTCATTGATGTATTCCCAACGTCTGAATACCTTGTAGCCGTTTGACTTGTAATCCTTCCGGTTTTCCCAGTATTTGTTGAATGCCGCTTTTAATTCCACAAAATTGACATCCGGATTCTGCATTTGCTCAAGCCAGAACCCATGTGTTTTGTCATTGGCTCCATTTCCGTCCTGCTGCGCATAAACGGGCATTGTATTCAATAATCCCAATCCGAAAAGTAAAGCGATTAGTTGAATTTTTATATCTCGAAACATCATGGTGATTTGCATTTTTACAATGAAATAATTGAGAATTCATCATTCCTCAAACGGACTCCCAAATACATCCTCCTTTTTTTGGTCATCCCCCCCTTTACTGAATTCAGGATTGTTTGGGATACCACTCCCGCCATTCGATTCCATGACAAGGGTAATCTGTCTGTCAATAATAATATGCTCCAGTATGGGTGAAATGTAATTCTTTTTCATGTCTGTGATGTCAAAACAGCCGTAAAAGCGCACAAGTATGCGATTTTGACCCTGTTTGGTTAATGGAGACAAAAGTACGGATTGTTCCTTTAAATATGTATTGAAAATATGCGGACAAAATGCGAAAAAAGCACTTAAAACCCGGAAATTTAACGGCGTGAATTCATACGCATGGGTGAGGTCTTACCCGCAGACACACGGCCGGACCAACCGTAACCTACTCCCCAAACGGACTCTCCATCGGTTTGTCCTTCTTCTTCTCATCCTCGCCCTTGTTGAACTGAGGGTCATTTGGAATATCTCCGGGAGCATTCCCTGAATTCATCATCAGCGTAATACTTTTATCAATGATAATGTGTTCCAAAACCGGACTGATATATGTTCTTTTCATAGGATTG
>CAYLTH010000283.1:0-1963 GCA_964386485.1 uncultured Bacteroidales bacterium
ACACCAGGCTGACCGACATGAGTACCGGGGAAAGTTTAACTGCCCGTCCTGTTAATTTGAAAAGCCAGGTAACCAGTGTCAGGATGCCGGCAACGATAAAAAACTCAAATTCGGTATAGGGTAACATGGGCTAAAACTGCTGGTAAACAAAACTGATACTCGATTGTGGCTGCTTATCATCACCAAAACCCAGTGGACTATAAAGAATTACGGCTCCAAGAATCAGGAGCAGATACACAATCAGGTTGATGAGGATGGTTTTACCGTGTTTCTTCATGGTGCTGGTAATGTTGTGTGATTTCGCGGTTTAATGTAAGCCAGCCATAGGCTCCGTAATGCATAATATCTTTCAGCATGCCTTTCACATAACGGGTCGAATCATATTCCAGCATGTTAAAATAAGACATATTATGTCCTTGTAAAATCTGCTGAATCCGTTGGTCAACCGGTTTAAAATCAATCAGATGATTGTAATAAAACGGATTGACACCCTGCATAATAAAGAGGGCATCCACGTTCTTTTTTTCGAAATATGCGGCCAGCACTTCGAGGTCGCGGAGTTCGGCATTATAGCGATCCGGGAGTGTTTTGATAAGACCGTGACTGCCATGGATATGCTCCCTGTAATATTGATCTTCAACACCCCAGTTATTCCCTGATGAAACAGACTTGTGCTGCAGGAGGGCAAGTTGCATAAGCGAATCCACATCCAGCATAGGGGATTTCAGGGAATAGCGGGCAGTACCAAGGGATTTTCTGCCATTTGCGTCATCTACCGGCCCTCTCCAATACTGATCGGCCTGAATAACCCATTGATTGTATACTTTCAGAGGTGCGTATACCAGGTTTTCGGCTGTTGCCGCGAAGCCGATGCCTTCATACCGCATCTGTTTCAACTCGGGTGAAGGAGATACAATATGGGAATACTGTGATCTTACGTATTCCATGATATGCGATCGGACTGCGGGGTCAAGCTGTTTATTTTCAAGTATATTCTGCAGAATTTCCCGGTTGGTGTATTGCAGAAATAATTCTGAAGAGGTACCGGCAGCATTCGTTCCCAGATACCAGATAGGAGAAAGGATAATGACTATCCGTGATCTGCTGAGGTAGGGATCGAGGGAGGCAAGCTGGGTAAGCATCGAAAAGGCCTGATTACCTGCATGGCCGACAGCCAGTACAGTGTAAGGACTGTATTTATTGAGCCAGCGGTAGGGGATAAAGCCGGAGGAGTCGTCGCCGGTAAGTTCTGAAGAACCCAGTATCAGTAATCCGTTTGTATCAGGTAGGACCGCCTGCATGCGTTCATACGCAGCCGGATAATCAATAAGATTGGGATAAAAATCATCATGAACAGCCTGTTTGTTCAGGTATCTCAGCCGAGCAACATCTCCGATATATCCGCTAACGGGGGTATAGTTCCATATCAGGAAAGCAATCAGGAATGCCGATATCAGGGGGAGGATATGATATTTAAAAACATCACCCATCAAAGCGGGTTTTTCGGGGCCATTTTGCGTTCAATAAAAGCTGCAATCAGATTGATCTGATCAAAATTCTCTTCATTGATCTCGTTAAACGGAATTTTGATGCCATACTTTTGTTCGATGGCAACCGCCAGATCGACAAGGGCGATGGAATCGAGAAGTTTCGTACTTACCAGTGCCTCTTCTGCGGCAACCCGGTAAAACACCAGGTTTTCAATTTCATCACTTAAGAATTCGCGGATTTCGTCCATGCTTTTTTATTGAAAACGCAAAAATACATCTTTTCCCCGAATCTGTTATGAAGCAACCGCCTTCACCACAACCTCCACAACGCGGTTGAGCATTTCATCGGTCAGATCATAGTAAACAGGCAGGCTGATTTCGCAGGCATAATTCGCATAGGCAACAGGATAATCCTTGGTGTTGTAGCCAAGAGCGCGGTAAAAACTAAACATCGGCAGGGGAACGAAATGAAC
>CAYLTH010000284.1:0-1950 GCA_964386485.1 uncultured Bacteroidales bacterium
CGATTTTACAGCTTCTGTTTATTTTAAACATACCGGAAGTACACCCCGTTTAGTATTAGAAGATGGTGAAATTGGGCAAGTTGTTCAGGCCGAATACAATACACTCGATTTTTCACTGGCGCATGGTTTCTTTAAAAACAATTTGCGTATCGGGACCGGGATCAAAAATTTGTTTAATAACAAAATATTGCCGGGTGTCGGTGGCACTGGTGGAGCCCATAGTGGCGGGTCCGGTTCTGATCTGGCCATCGATTGGGGCAGGACGTTCTTCGTAAAACTCACCTATACTTTTAATCAGATTAAAAAATGATAAAAATCCGTCATTATATCTTCCTGCTGATCCCGCTAGTCCTTCAATCCTGTTTTAAAGAAGATGATCGGGTTACACCGCATGATCCGGGAAATCTGACCACCGATACTGTTGGAATGACCGAATATTACAAATATCAGGTGTATTACAGCTTCGAAACCGGACAGGCTGTAAAAAGTGTGAACAAAGCCAGCTGGGATCTTGGTTTCGCCTGCGATTCAGCCGGAGTCCGTGTAATCCTCAATTCATCCAATTTTATGCGCTCCGGTGTTTTGCCCGGACATGTTTTTGGCACTCCGGTTGATACCAGCGGAGTGGACTGGCACTTTGATAAATCCGACGGAAACCCGGATTCGGCCGCCTTTTTAAACTGGATCACCATTAACGGGAATGATACCAGCTATGCTGCACATACCTGGGTTGTGGACAGAGGAATGGATGAACTGGGCAATGTACGCGGGTTGCGGCAACTCGTGCTCGACAGCCTCAAAGGGAATACCTATTATTTTCGTTTTGCTGCCAAGAACGGAACCGGCATAACTGCTTTTTCCGTCACAAAAGACCCTTCCCGCAATTATGCTTGTTTTTCCTTTGCATCCGGAGGTGCCCTTGCAGATGTTGAACCCCCAAAAGACAGCTGGGATGTCGTTTTTACACAATATACTACCTTGTTATTCACCGATATAGGAGAAGCCTATCCCTATCTGGTTACCGGAATTTTGCTCAATCCGTACAAGGTGGAGGCAGCGCTTGATAATCAGAATGCCTTTGAAGCCATTACCGGGTCAACCCTGGCAAGCCTCGATTTTTCGAAAGATTGGGATAAAATCGGCTATGAATGGAAACAGTATGATTTTGATGCCGGAGTATATACTGTAAATCCCGATAAAATCTATGTCGTTCAGAGCGTTTCAGGGTTCTATTATAAGTTGCGCTTTGTTGGATTTTACAGCCTTAGTCTGGAGAAGGGCTATCCTTCGTTTGAGTACCAGAAATTGTAACTGGTAACTGGTAATTGGTAACTGGTAATTGGTAACTGGTAATTGGTAACTGGTAATTGGTAACTGGTTGTTGGTAACTGGTTGTTGGTAACTGGTTGTTGGTAACTGGTTGTTGGTAACTGGTTGTTGGTAATTGGTAATTGAATGTATGTAGTTGGATGTTAAGGGTTTGAGGAGTAGAGAAAAATATTTTTTCAATTTTGCTTCCGACTTGGATCGGTTTTACAGTATATATAGTAAAACTGAAATCATGGATAATATACAAGGACATTTGAAATTAGAAGTTTGGACAAGGAGTATTGATTTAGTTTCTGAATTATACCTTGCTACCAAAGATTTTCCAAAGAATGAATTATATGGAATAGTATCGCAGATCCGAAGAGCCGGTGTCTCGATACCTGCAAATATTGCTGAAGGATCTGCACGTACAGGGAAAAAGGAATTTCTTCACTTTCTGAGTATATCCAGTGGCAGCAGTTCAGAACTGGCAACATTGCTGTTGATTTCGAAAAAAGTTCATTATCTTGATGAAAACCAATATAATAGCTTATCAATGCAACTAAATAGTATTTCAAGGATGCTCACCGGACTAAAGAAATCCATAATGAAACAACTTCAGACCTAATCTCAACCCCAATT
>CAYLTH010000285.1:0-1927 GCA_964386485.1 uncultured Bacteroidales bacterium
ATGGAAGGTCAGCGATTCGGGCGATTTATCGAAATCATAGCTCAGATAGGTGCACCCGGTTCCGGAACTGATGGTGTCGCGCTTCCGGATTGTTTTGCCAGCCGTCATGTCCACCACGATTGGCTGGTCGTTCCCGGAAATAAACAGCCGGCAACGTGAATAATCCTGAATCCGGTCTTTGGCTTTGCCCGATTTGGCAATTTTAAACCAGGCTCTCTGTAATCCATAACCATTGTGCAAACTATCGCTCCGCCACGATCCAAAGCGAAAAAGGCTGGCCAGCGGACCCAGTAAAATACGTTTCCCCCCTACTTGTTTCCGGGTATTGAAATTATATTTGGTCCAGTTATCCGATAATGAAGTGGTGAAATACAAGCGTCCCAATCCACGATCGATTGGAAACAATCCTGGCCCCGAACCCCCGAATTCATTCTGGAGTTGTGTTCGCAGGTAATCACTGATCCTGTCTCCCTCAAGCTGCGAATCGCCGTAATGCATGATGTGCAGCCCCTGTCCGTTCACAGCGATGGATTGCAATGCCTGAAAAAAGGAGATCAACGCCATGCGGTTCTGATCGGCATATTCGAGTCCGGGGATGGAATCGGCAGAAACCTGCAGTGTATCCTGTGACAAATAACTGGTATCCGACAGTGAATCCGTAAATTGTCCGGATCCGGACATGGAAGAATTTGTGAGATTTTCCGAATCAATCTCGCGCGACAACTTTAAAATAGAAGCAATCCCGGCATATTTCCCTTCCTCTGTGTTGAATAAACTACGGATATCCGGAATTCGGACCGTAACATCTTTTGTAACCTCAATTTCTTTATCCTCTACCAGAAATGACACACTGAGCAAGGCACAGAAAACCGTGAGAAAAAAAAGAAAAATATCGAAAGGTTTCATATTCACACTCACTGCCGTCGGGGTTTTAAACCTTTGTTTTTGAATAAATTTTAATCTTCTGTCCACTCCGGATCAAACTTCCTCTGATCCCGTTCCACTTTTTTAATTCAGCAATGCTGACACGATGCTTCTGAGCAATTAATCCCAGCGTATCACCCGGCTGAACTTTGTATAATAAAAATGTTTTACTGCTTTTTCTATCAACAGGTTTCACTATCTCAGTGTTCATTTTTGTGAGATTCTGAGGTGAAACACTATCATTTGATAGTTTGTTGATACTCAATATATTTACCAGCGAATCGCTTTCGGGATGATCCATATGCCATTTCACCGACCGTTCGAGTGCTTCTGCAAAGAGTTGTCCTTTCAGGCGATAGCCTTTTCCGGATAAATGAACCCGGTCGGGTTGGGTTAATCCTTTCTTCAGCCATTCTTTAACTGTTTTGCTTCCGCCCGAAACCTGATACCAGTCGTAAAAAACACAGGACTTCTCTTTTGCAATCCCGCGTATCAGTCCTGAAAACCATTCGGGCGAAGTAATATGACGCTTCCGGTTGTACATATCCTGGGTGGAAGTCAGCATCAATGTGGCTTCGGGCGCTGCATTCCGGATCCGGTCGATGGCCAGGTTAATCCTGTTGATCAGGTCTTCATCGGGATGCCGCATTTTAAAGATATCGTTGGTTCCGAAATCGAGAACAACCAGATCCGGTTTTAATAAAGGTAACTGAAAATCGAGCAATTCCTCCTCCAATACCGCAGTAAACTGAGCACTTCCGATTCCGGGAGCATGATACACAAGTCCGGTATCGGCTCTGGTTTCCAGACTCATCCCATACAATTCAAATACTTTTTGGGTAGAATCGCTTTTCAGCACCCGGAGTGTAATGCTGTCACCGGTATTCATCAGGTCAAGGCCGATACAGGGTACCGGGTTCTCTTTAAACGACTGCATCCGGATCGTATCCGTAACCCTGCCGGTACTGACCGTAAAATCAAAGCATGTATCACAGATTTTGCA
>CAYLTH010000286.1:0-1912 GCA_964386485.1 uncultured Bacteroidales bacterium
GTACGCATGCTGGTTGTTCCGACTGCAAATATTCCTGAATCGCATTTCTCAACCAAAGCCCCGATCAGATTTTTACTTATAAAGACTTCCTCGGAATGCATTTCGTGCTCACCGATATACTTGCTGTTCAGTGGTTTGAAAGTACCTGCTCCAACATGAAGTGTAAGGAATTGATGATCAATAAACTTTGTTTTCAATTTATCAAAAACACCGGAAGTGAAATGAAGTCCGGCTGTGGGAGCAGCAACAGAACCTAAGGGATCAGCAAACACGGTCTGATAGCGTTCAAGGTCATTTGAATCGCTCTCTCTTTCAATATATGGAGGGAGTGGAATTTCTCCAAAATAATTGATGATTTCGCCAAAACTTAATTGCCTTGGTTCCCATGAAAATTCAATACACCCTTCAGATTCAGCACGGGTTACAGTTAATTCAATGCTTTGGTCACCGGCCCTGGTTTTTCGGATTAACGGGCTTTCTTTCCATCTTCGTGCATTGCCGATCATACAATTCCAGATAACGCCGGAAGTCTGCTGAAAAGCAAGCTGAATGTCGTGAACAGGAAATACAGGATGAAGACAAAAAATTTCGATGCGGGCTCCTTCCGGCTTAAAAAACTCAATTCTGGCCTGCAAAACGCGGGTATTATTTAACACCAACAGACAAGATTCAGGGAGGTAGTCGGCAATATTGCCAAATCCGTCGGCGGAAATTTCTTCACTTCCCCGGCAAATCAACAGCTTTGAATCTTCTCTTTGACCAGAAGGGTATAGTGCAATTTTCTCTACCGGGAGATCGTACTTAAATTCATCTGAAAGTAACTGACGGGGATCCTGCATACATTTAACGAAACAGATCCATGATGTTTATTTCGCTTTCATATTGATGAATAACGTCATCGATGCTCACAACTTCGACACGCAAAACTTTGTTTATACGGGCAAGATACCATATCTCCACAAAGAATTCACTTAGGCGGTATAATTTGACAGTATATTCTCCTTCATGTCTGAACATCAGTTCTTTACCTTTTTCAAACAAAACCTGGGTTTGTTTCAATGGAGAAAAACGGTTGAAATCACTCTGATTAATCACTACTCAAAACTTTGTATTGCTGAATGTTAGGGCAAAGGTAAAACAAAAATCCAAAACCCTGTTGTGAAGGATACGATAATGCGTAATTTTACCCCAAACAACAAACTATGTGGCTTAAAAACAATGTCCCAAATTTAATTACTTCCATGAACCTGCTTTGCGGTACCATGGCTGTAATGGCAGTTGCCAATCATGAACCGGATGTAGCCGGTCTTTTTATTTTTGTTGCTGCTGTTTTTGATTTTCTGGATGGCATGGCAGCCAGAATATTGAATTCAAAAACGGAAATCGGCAAACAGCTTGATTCCCTTGCCGATATGGTTTCATTCGGACTTGCTCCCGGGCTTATTATGTTTGATCTGATCAGCAAAAGTGCCGAATTGCGGTTCCCGGGCAGTACATTGGCTACATATCTTCCCTATATCGCCCTGATGATTCCGGTACTTTCGGCCTGGAGGCTGGCGAAATTCAACATCGATGACCGCCAGACCGACCATTTTATCGGGTTGCCAACCCCTGCATATGCCATGGTTGTTGCCTCATTTCCTATGATAGTTCTTTATCATGTTAATTATGAAGCATCCTGGATGATGAAAATCATCAGTTTGATCTATAATCCAATTTTTCTAGCAGTTTTCAGCGGACTTTTTTCAATCCTGCTGGTCGCCCCAATCCGGTTGTTTGCACTCAAATTCAAAAATTTCAGGTGGCAGCATAATGAGATCCGGTATATTTTCCTGATCAGCAGTTTAGTACTATTGATCTGGCTGCTTTTACTGGCCATTCCGCTGATTATAATCCTGTATATTCTTTTATC
>CAYLTH010000287.1:0-1901 GCA_964386485.1 uncultured Bacteroidales bacterium
AAACAGGTACCGATATTACCCTTACCATATCAGGTTTTACGAGTCCGCTCAATTCAGATGACTACAATAAATTATTATCAAAACGCCGAATTTCGAGTCTGGTAAATTATTTCAATGAATATCAGCAAGGACGCATTAAGAAATATCTCGGAAAGACCAATGAAGAGGGCGGACGCCTAACCCTGGTTGAGGTACCACTCGGAGAAGAAAAATCAGATCCTTTGGTCAGTGATAATCCGAATGATCTCCGCAATTCTGTTTACAGCCGATCGGCAGCACTTGAGCGGAAAATCCAGATAACAGGGTATATCCGGCAGGAAGCAAAAACAATACAAAGCACGCAACCAACTCAGGATATTCTGAATAAAACATTGCTAACCAGTATGTTGGTTGATAAGGAGTTTATTGATCTTGGCGCCATGCGGAGCGGCAATAATGCGAAGGCTGAAATCCGGATCACAAATACAGGGGCTTCCTCTTTAAAGATTATTGCCATGGAAACTTCTTGTGGCTGTACACTGGTTGACTGGCCAAAAGAAGAAATTCCTGCCGGAAAATCAGCATTTCTTAAAATTTATTTTGACTCCCGGAACAAAACCGGGGAACAATTTGAAAATATATCCATTAAAGCCAATATCCCGGATGGTGAGAAAACCATTATTATCCGGGCTTTTGTAAAATAAATGCATCGTCATGAATTACGCTCATTTACATATAATTTTCAACCACGTCCCGCAGATTGCTTTTCTGATCGGGTTCATACTTCTGGTGTATGGTTTAATCCGGAAAAGCAATGATACTATTCAAGCTTCCTTTATCGTAATGGTATTAGGAGCGATAGGTGGTATTCTGGCCTATTTTACCGGTGAGCAAGCCGCTGAACTTATTCAGAAAATACCGCGCAATCAATTGGATCTGCAGGCTCTGGAAGCCCATGAAGAAATGTCAGGATTTGCCCTGATAGCTATCACCATGACAGGTTTGGCAGCCATTCAGGCTTTCTTTTTTATCAAACAAAACCATCCAAAAAGCAAACAAGCTATTTATGCAGTGCTGGTTGTATCCATTCTTGCGGTATTGATTTCCGCCCGAACCGCTTACCTTGGCGGACTTATCCGGCATTCAGAATTTCACTTTTAATCAGGGAATTACGATTTTACCGGTAAATTCCTGATCGTTAAGCAGCATCCGGTAGAGATACACTCCACTTTTTGTTGGTTTGTAGAGTTGCTGTTGCGGACCATTGCAGCCAACACTTTTTTCGAATACGGTCTGACCAAGCGGGTTCACAATACTCAGCCGGATTTTTCCCTGACATTGGCCTTTCAGCACGATACTCCCGGTTTGATTATTATAAAACAGTTCAGGATCCTCATCTTCAAGATTTCCCATTCCTGTGATCGAATTCGTCAGAATATTGGAATTGCCCGAATTAAAAATATAGGAATGACCCGAGCGCGTTTGAATGGCATAAAAGAAGGTTTGATTCAGACCGTTAACACCGGTATGGGTATAACTTGACTGGTTAATATCTCCTACGGAATCAATCAATTGCCAGTTGGATTTAGAATTTGTTTTGAAATATATGTAATAATTGTTGAAACTGTTGGTGCTGTCGTCCGAAATCGGAGTCCAATAGATGGTAACATTCCCGTTGGACTGGTTAATATCAAAGGAATCCAATACAGGTGCATTGAGCACATAATCCATGACCACAATTTTTACAGGTGCCATGGTATAGAAAGGAGCCGGGCAAAAATCGTCATAGGCCTTTAAAATAAAGTAATAATCCACTGCCGGATTCAGCAAGCCGCCAAATATCAAATGGTTGAGGTCGGTCTGCCATGTAAAAAGGCCGGCAGCAAAGGTGATCCCTGAAATGGGTGTCGGCATATTCATAT
>CAYLTH010000288.1:0-1872 GCA_964386485.1 uncultured Bacteroidales bacterium
CACGCAAATCATGGGAAACAGAATGCGCAAACGACTCCAGGTCTTTATTGGCGGCCTCCAGCTGTGCAGTCCGCTCCAAAACACGGTTTTCAAGTTCGGCATTTAATTCTTTAATCTTTTCTTCAGATTGTTTTCTGACAATAATATCCCATGACAAATCTGCCAGCATCGAAACCATTTCTACATCTTCGGGAGTATAATCCGTTGGTTTATTCCCGACACCGAGAATTGCGACAATTTTACCATCGCGTAACACCGGGACAACAAGTTCCCGGATCAGGGGAACATGATTTTCAGGAATTCCTTTCCGGTGTGGTAATTCGGGGTAATTATTATGGATAACAGGTTTCCCTACATGAACGCAATCAACCCAGACTCCGGCCTTGTTAATAGGATAATGTACTTCCATTTGCGGAAGTTTACACCCTGATTGAATTGTGCTTGTTGACCATGTTTGTAGCTGAATATTTAGCTGATCTTCAGCAATAAAGTGATAAAATGCAATCTTACTCTGAGCAAGTATTTCCGTTTCATCAAGGATCTTCATTATCAACTCATTCAGATTATTATGATAGGCAAATTCGCTCAAACGGATAAATACCTTTTCGGTTTGTTCACGCAATTTCCGTTTGGAAATATCCCGCAATAAAACCATTGTGGCTTTCAGTCCGTTATAGTCAAGTAGTGTGGCATTCACCTCAATATCAACAATACTGCCATCCCTTAACACGGTTTTGGTTTCATACAATGCCGGAGATTCTTCACCAGCCAATCGTGTCAGATAATACTCCTGAATTCGTTGTTTCTCATTTTCATGAACAAAATTCAAAAAAGGTTTGCCGACAATTTCACTATAAGAATATCCCAGAATTGTAAGCAATCGCTGATTTGTGAAAATTACTATCCCGTTAAGTATTATAAAAATTCCATCATTGGCGGCTTCAATAAGAGTCCTGTACTTTGTTTCACTATACCTGAGAGCATTTTCTGCAAGTTTCCGTTGCCTGATATCCCGGATAATAAAAACCAGGCCGCTCAATTCATTTTGCTCTGAGCGGATAAAATCACCTGTAATTTCAGATTCCGAATAAGACCCATCGTATTTTGACAACCTGTACTCAATGGGCATCAGCGTTTCACCGTTTTTCAATTTCTCTATATTTTCCAAAGCCCTGGGGATATCTTCATGATACATGAAATCGATAAAATTTCGTCCTTTCAGGTTGGTATTATCAGGATATCCGAAGGTTTTTAGTGTTGAAGGAGAAACCATCCGGATGATTCCATCAATATCAGCAACCACTATACTATCCGGAGAAGCATTCACAATGGCTTTATACAAGGCTTCACTTTCCTGGAGTTCGCGTTTAACCAGGTGTCCAAATGCCTTTTCACTGCGTTGCTTATGACGGGTGAAAGCATCCAGTTCAGTTCTCAGGAATGCATTATCCTTCTTGAGTTTCAGTATTTCTGCTGATGCTGCTGCTGAATTTTCTGCAAGCAGCCGCTGCAGTTCAGATATCTGACTTTCGAAATCCCTGTACACCGAATTATCTAAATTCATAGGAATGGAATAAAATTTGCAACTTATAACCTTCTGTCATTAAAAAACTTCTGAGTGAATCTGTACCGGCAAGGTAAAGAAAAACTCTGAGCCGATCCCAAACTTACTGTTAACTCCAACGGAACCCTGATGAGCCTCCACAATTTTTTTCACAATCAGCAAGCCGAGCCCCGTGCTTCTTTCTCCTGCTGTAGATCTTGTCGAGGTTTTCTCGAATGGCTTGAAAAGATTATTTAATTCCTCCTCCCTGATTCCTTGTCCCTGATCATGTACAGAAATTCTAACCTGATCTCCTGACATCTCCATGT
>CAYLTH010000289.1:0-1855 GCA_964386485.1 uncultured Bacteroidales bacterium
TCACCCTCCTGCCGGAAACTATACATTCGGTGGATCATGAGCGCGAAGCAGGAAGCAACTCAGCTCAAACGACTGGTCGAACTGATTCAGGATTGTGAAAATAGCAGAAACCGGTGGGGAAAGACACCAAAATAGCGGGAACTTTGCTCTATTTGTAAATTATTTTACCCGACTTTAAAAGCCGGAAATCATCCCGGATTTCATAAAAATACATGCCCGACACCAGTTCATTCCGGGCTATTGTATTGATTGTCATATTGTTTAATGCGTGGATTTTCACAATTTGCCCCAATTGGTTGTATAGATAGAATACAGGGTTTTGCAGGTTGTTTTGAACATCGATGACAAGATTATCTGTGACAGGATTCGGAAATATCCGTATGACTGAATCCGGATGAGCGGAATCCGGTATATTTACATTAAAAGATAAGGGAGTACCATATCCAATTCCCCCCTTTTTATAGTATTTCAAAATTCTTCCTTTATAGTTATAGCTGCCAATATTTCCCGTTGTATAATATGGTCCACCAAGTCCGGCATAATACCGTGAATGATAATTGAAAAATCCTAAACTATTCAAATTCCAGCAATTCGGATTCGACGGTATAGAACTAAATGTTTTAAATGAAACCACTTTTGTAATAGCAATTCCTTCTTCAAGAAACAGTTGCATTAATTTATTATTATAGATTACGGGTGTCCACGGTTCCGCATCAAACGCTGAATCATTTCCGTAACATACTGTATCTGAGTATTCATTATAGGTATAGTATTGCCAATTATTTCCCGGGGTTGTACTAGAATAGTAACTATGCAGATTCTTTATAAAAAACGTATAACATAGTTCATCATTGATTTCCTGTCGACTTGTACATTGGTAAATCAAGAAGCTTGTATCTGCATTGAAACTGGCTCCCCACGGATCACTGTAAAAATATGCGATGACATGAAGCTCGTCTCCAGGATAAAAATCATATACTTCTTTATTGGTTATATTGGTAATTCCCTGCTTCGGGTTGTTAACACCTTTTAGAATATATTCTTTTTGATAAATAATTAGAAAATCAGAAGGCTCTTTTTCAGGGAAGTAAAACATCGCAATAGTTTGATAGAGGCCATATTGTTTTGAAATTTTCAGGATACAACTGTTAAAATCATGGTTTACCGGGTTGTTCAAGCTGTCGGATATGGTTAATCTGATCGTTTTTACAGAATCTGGAGTATTTAGAACTGAAGTCTGAACTATGGCTTCTACTTTTGCCGTGACAATAAAATTAGGTTCTTCATAGAAAACCCACTCTTCGTGAAGACCAGCAAGGGGTTTTAGTAAAATCTGATTATTCTTCTTATTGGTAAAAATGTAACTACTATCCGGTGTAATGCGCATTTCTCGTCCCATCCAGGATGGATCATCGGGATGGTAGCAACCACTTGAGTCTTTCTGAATATTCTCGAAGAACCGGTAGATTGTATCCGTATTATCCATAAAAACAGTATCCACTACCAAGGCACGAATCTGATTCTGGGTTTTAAAATATTGTGTCCGGTTAGGATTAATTGGGCGGTAGTTCTGGGCCATGCTGGTGAATTCAAATGCAAAAAGGATACTCAATCCCAGGGTAGACAAAAGTTTCATATTGCAAATTTAGATGTCTAAAAACCTAATGTTCCGCTAATTTATCAAATTTTTCAAAGAAAGATTTTTCAAATTTAAGAAATTCTTGTATTTCGATGAAACTCTAATTAGTTTTACACATTAAAACATTTCTGATGATCACTATAAGCAAGCAAATTCTTCAGACCCCGCTGGGTGAAATGGTCGCCGGTGCAACCGATGCCGGGCTTTGCCTGCTTG
>CAYLTH010000290.1:0-1803 GCA_964386485.1 uncultured Bacteroidales bacterium
CAATGGCACCATAGCTGGTAACCCTGCCGTATGGAATCAGTCGGGCTACCTGATGAACCCGTTTAAAAAAGCTATCTTCATTCAGATTATCCATTGCCGGGTTTTGAAAGGCGGAATTCAGCATAACAAATTGATTTCCCTTCGGCGAGAAACATCTGTTCATAAAAGGTTTGCACCATTTTCGCAACCTCCTGCCCTTCTTCATGATACAAATCATGCGTTGAATACAACAGGATGTGTTGGTGTTCTTCAATTACACCGAGTGAAAAATCAAAAAGTTCCTGATTATCAGTCTTCAGATGCAACAAACCCTGCTCAACCATAACCTGCCGGTAGATATTCAAAAAGCGGGGAGCGGTAAGCCGTTTATGTTCGCGGGATTCCCGTGGCTGAGGATCCGGAAATGTTATCCAGATCTCACTGACCTCTCCCGGAGCAAAAAACTGCCTGATATTTTGCACATGATTCCGGATAAAAGCCACATTTTTCAGATCCTCTTCCTGCGATTGCTTACAACCACGCCACATTCGTGCGCCTTTTAAGTCGATACCGATATAATTTTTATCCGGATTCACGCGGGCCAGGCCAACCGTATAATCACCTTTGCCACAGCCCAGTTCAAGAATTATGGGATTATCATTGCCAAAAAAGCCTTTCCAGTTTCCTTTCCAGGTAAATCCGTCCAGCAACTCCTGAAAGGAAGGCTGAAACATATTCGGGAAGGTATAATTCTCTGCGAAACGTTGTAATTTTCTCTTTGTCATCAGCGTAAAACCATATATGCTCCCTCGTTTTCATCCTGACGGATACGCTTAAGTTCCTGTTCAGCAAGGGATTTGTTTAAAAATGAGGAATAGGAAACCATGTTCAGACCGCTGGCTGTTTTTCCAACTAAGGACGCGTCGAACCCTTTGGCTTTCAACTCCTTGACAAAACGCCGGGCACCGTCTTCCGAACGGAAACAACCGGCAATGATATAATATTTCTGTTCTCCGGTATCGATGTTTTCATCGGGATCCGGTTCAGTTTTCTTTTGAACAAGCTTTTCTTTGGGTTTTTCTTTTGGCTTTTCGGAATTAACAGCCGGTTTGGTATCCGGAGTCTGTTCAAGGGTATCCGATACAGTAACAGCGAGGGTTTCGGGTTCTGCTACAAGCTCAACTTCTTTCCTGACGGGAGGAAACGCGGGAAGGGTATCCTGATATACCCGTTTTGTAAGTGTTTTCGCAGGTGCTGGTGCTGCAGGCCCAAAAGAATGGGTGGGTCCGGGGTTTTTCGGATTTTGGATCATTTCGTAGACAATGTATCCCCAGTAGGCCGTAATGGCAACGCCTCCCAACAATAACAGTATCAGAAACAATCTGAACAGCAATGGCTTACGGACTTTCTTTGTTTTCTTCTTTACGGGTTTTGATTTTACAGGAACATTCAGCGGAACCGCCTGCATTCCATAAAATTCGCCCCCATCCATCATTTCTTTATCTGCTTCAAATATCAGTTTTTCATTTGCATCACGAAAAAGCAGACCCAGGCCGGTCAGTTCAATTCGTTTTCCCTTGCCGATTTGTGAATAACAGGCATTGAGATATTCGGCGAGTTGCTGAAATGCCGCATCAGATGCAATCCCTTCACTTTGAGCCAGTTCGCTTATAAAGACAGCATTTTGCAGGTAGCGGTTCTCTTCGAAAATGATCTCGCGGGCCGGAGGTTTGAACTGACGGTCGGTTTCATCGATACGGGCGGGTATGTGGCGCACATGAAAGGTTCCCAGGCCGGGGACTGCGGCTGTTTTCCCTTCCAGGA
>CAYLTH010000291.1:0-1801 GCA_964386485.1 uncultured Bacteroidales bacterium
GCCAGTGTGCCGGGTCTTTCGGAATAGGTAAACACATGCAAAGCTGAAAGCGGAAGTCCTTGAATAAATTCAAGTGTTTGATTAAATAAGGCGTCATTTTCGCCTGGAAATCCGACAATTACATCAGCAGCTATACAGGCATCCGGCATGCGTTCCTTGATTTTTAATACCCTGCTTTCGAAGGTTTCGCGGGGATATTTCCGCTTCATGGCACTCAGTATGGCATTCGATCCGCTTTGCAAGGGTATGTGAAAATGAGGCAAAATTCGTTTTGAATTGGCAACAAGTTCAATGATTTCATCGGTCAGCAGGTCGGGTTCGATAGAGGAGATCCGGATTCGGGGAATGCGGTTGATTTCATCCAGAGCCTGGAGTAATCCGAAGAAATTCTCTCCGTTTTTACGCCCGAAATCACCCACATTCACACCCGTTAAAATGATCTCTTTGATGTTTTGCTGCAATGCTTCACTCACTGTTTTCAATACTCCTTCAATGCTGCCTGACCGGCTGTGCCCGCGGGCGTAGGGAATGGTGCAATACGAACAGTAATAATCGCAGCCATCCTGAATTTTGACAAACGAACGGGTCCGGTCGCCTGACGAAAAAGAAGGAATGAATTCAGCATTGATGGCACCAGCCGGTTTTTCGGCATGATGTTCGGATATAATGGAAAACAAATCGAATTTATCATTGCTGCCCAAAACCAGATCCACGCCCTCAAAACTTTTAATTTCGTCGGGTTTGAGTTGCGAAAAACACCCCACAACCGCAATTTTTCCATCCGGATTGCGGCGATGTGCCTGCCGTATGGCCAGCTTCCCCTTCTTTTCAGCCATGGCCGTAACACTGCAGGTATTGATTACGTAAATATCAGCCTCTTCCTTAAAATCAACGACATCGAAGTCGCTTTCCCTGAATTGACGGGCAATAGAAGAGGTCTCAGAGAAGTTCAGCTTACAGCCAAGCGTATGAAATGCAATTCTTTTTTTCATGCGGCAAAGTTAAAGAATAAGGGAAAGGTATTTTTAATATCATTGTAATTCAATTTAGCGATCCATGAATCCTGCCATAAAACTCTCCGAATTACTTCTTCAGGTACAGGAAATCCTGACCGACCAGTTCTATGGAGAGGAATATTTTGTTGTTGCCGAAACCAGTGATATCAAAAATTATCCGGATCGTTCGTATTGTTTTGTAACGCTGGTTGAAAAGGAAGGCGTAAAAACCCTGGCCAAAGCCGAGGCCGTTATCTGGTCGAAGAACTATCACATTATCAGCCATTTTGAATCGGCCAGCGGCGTTAAGTTTGATAAGAATATCCGGGTTTTGTTGAAGGTGAGTGTTGATTATAGTCCGGTTTGGGGACTCAAACTGCAGATTCATGATATTGATGCGTCCTTTACGCTTGGAAATCTGGAATTACAGCGTCAACAAATCATTAAGTCGCTGGTAGTCAATTATCCACAGATTATCCGGGAAGTGGAAGGAGAACTAATTTCCTTTAATAAACGATTGATTCGTCCTGTCATATTTAAACGGATTGCCATCATTTCGGCACCGGGCTCGGATGGACTCCGGGATTTTACACATGAATTAAACCACAATGAACGGGGTCACCACTTTATTATAAAGGAATATCTCTGTCAGATTCAGGGGAATGGAGCGGCCCAGCAAATAATCAGCCAATTGCAGCAGATCCGTAAAGAAACCGGTGGATTTGATTTGGTGGTCGTGACCCGTGGCGGGGGCTCTCAGCTCGATTTTGGTCCCTTTGATACCCTGGAGCTGGCGGTCGAAATTG
>CAYLTH010000292.1:0-1774 GCA_964386485.1 uncultured Bacteroidales bacterium
TGCATATTTCCATGGCTTAGCCGTAAATTGATATTTAATGCCTTTAATGATCATGATTATTCAAATTTTCTGATTCCTGCATGTTTAAACCACTGCTCTGTATGTGCAAAATTGCATTTCAAAGATCTACCGGGTATTGAACCTTATTTAATGCAAAAAACAGCATATAATGGAATAGATTTTATTTGATTTTCAAAACCGAAATTTTTTCTGGAAATCCGGATTGCATAAGGACTTTCATATTTCTTCATAAACATGGCCATACTGACTGATTTGGTGCGAAAGCCCTTTTTTACTTCCAAAGGTATTACTTTCCCATTGATCTGAAGTACAAAATCGACCTCTGCAGTATTTTCATTTTTCCAGTAATGCAACGGGAATCCATTACAATATAAAGCCTGAGCCACATAGTTTTCACTCATTGCTCCCATAAATCCATTGTCTTCTTCTACCTGTGATAAAATAGTTTGCTGCGCCATGCCTGATTTCATGGTGAGCATGCCTGTATCGCTCATGTAAAGTTTAAAATCACTTAAATCCTGATAGGCGGCAACGGGCATGTAACCATGGTCTGTTTTTTGACATTTAAGTACAATACCAGCTGAATTGAGCCATTCAATTGATTCTCCAAAAAGGCTTGCCGTACCTCCCCTTTGAACTACTTTATATTGAAATTTTTTATTCTCCCTGGCTAATTGTGTTGGAATTGAATTGTAACATGCCCGTATTTTAACACTTGTTGCCGGTTCGGCATATTTTGCCATGTCGGCGATGTATTCATTCAAAATGCGTCCCTGAATCTCAGTGGAGGTGATCAAACTCCCGGTTTCTATAAATTCTGCAACCACTGCCGGCATACCCCCAACAATCAGATATTGCTTGTACAACTCCAGCGCCTGAATATGCAATGCTTCGGGCATGGCCTCCAGATTGGCATAATGTGAGGTTATTTCATTGACCAGCAATACTTTATCCAGTGCCTGAAGAAACTCCTCGAAATCCATCGGAAACATATTGATTTCATCCACCTTACCCACCGGAAATGAGAATGTATCTCTGTTTACAGCCACACCCAATAAACTGCCGGCAGCTACAACATGGTATTGAGGAGCCTCTTCACAAAATGTTTTTAACGAAGTCAATGCCCTGGAACATGCCTGTATTTCATCCAGAATAATCAATGTCTCACCGGCTATAATGCGGGTATTGCTCACTGTTTCAAGAAATTGTACAATACGCAATGGGCTAATATCATTATCAAACCAGGAATTGACCAACAGATTGGTTTCCAAATTGATATACACAACGTGTTTGAACCACAGCGCCCCAAATTCCTTCAGGATATAGGTTTTCCCAACCTGTCGAGCACCATTTACAATAAGAGGCATCCGTTTGGGATTGTCTTTCCAGGCAATCAGTTGTTTGGTTATTTTTCGTTGCATTTCACAAATAAATTATTTCCTATCTCAAGCTTGCCAAATTCAATATTCTATCAAAAAACCAAGCAAAAATAATCAAAGTCTATGATTAAATCAACAAATTCTGATTTTTTCCTACACTTTAATCATTTTTCACGACTCACCACGATGGAAGGGTACCCCTCATGCTCCCATTTCCTAAAAATATAATGCGGTTAAACCGCATGAAACCAAATCATCAAATCACCAAATCAATCAGCACATTTCCACATCAGCACATTAGCACATTAGCACATTTTCCTCCTTATTTATACTGTTTTCAAATTCACAACTCCCCCATACCGGCACTGGAAATT
>CAYLTH010000293.1:0-1769 GCA_964386485.1 uncultured Bacteroidales bacterium
TGATATTCTTCCGGCTCATATGCACAAAGATATACGCTTAGACCGAATATTCAATTTATAATCGGGCAAAAAGATTGAGTGTAATGTGTTTTTTCTGATTTTTGTGAAAATTAAAACCAGGTTTATGCAACACATTGAACTCGATATTGAACGGATACGCCCTTTTGTTCAGGATGAAATTCTCAAAGATCTCCAGAAAGAAATACATTATCATCATCAGATTTTACTTAGCCGGACCGGCAAAGGCAATGATTTCCTCGGATGGATTGACTTGCCCCAAAACATTGATGAAGAACTTATTGCACGAATAGAATCGGATGCGGCAGATCTCCGTTCGCGCTCGGAAGTGGTGGTTGTTATCGGGATTGGAGGCTCCTATCTGGGTGCCAAAGCGGTAATCGATGCCCTGAAGCCTGCGTTTACGCCTGCCGGTAGCTGTGATCTTGTTTATGCAGGCCATCAGTTGAGTGCATCCTATCTGAATTCACTGCTGAAACACCTGAGCGACAAGTCGTTTAGTATCGTCGTGATTTCCAAATCCGGTACCACTACCGAACCGGCCATTGCTTTTCGGGTTCTGAAACGATTGCTCGAAGAACGCTATGGAAAAGCGGATGCTGCCTCACGGATTATTGCCATTACTGATAAAGCACGCGGAGCGCTCAAAAAAATGGCAGATCAGGAACAGTACCGCACCTATGAAATTCCGGATGATGTAGGCGGACGTTTTTCAGTTTTAACACCAGTCGGACTGCTGCCGGTTGCCATTGCCGGGTTCAGTATACGCGAACTCATAAACGGTGCGAAAGCCATGCAGGAAATGTGCCTGTCGTCGGCTGTTTACGAAGAGAATCCGGCTGCATTGTACGCTGCTGCCCGGAATGCTCTTTACCGCATGGGCAAACCCCTGGAGGTGATGGTGAATTACGAACCGGCTCTGATGTATATTTCGGAATGGTGGAAACAGTTGTATGGTGAAAGCGAAGGCAAGGAGAACCGGGGAATATTTCCCGCCTCTGTGAGCTTTACCACGGATCTCCATTCGATGGGACAATACCTGCAGGACGGACTTCGGGTTATTTTTGAAACCGTGCTGAGTGTGCGGCATTCATCCGAAAAACTGCTGGTTCCCAATGATCCGGACGATCCTGATGGCTTGAATTTTCTGGCAGGCAAAGATCTGCATTATGTGAACCAGATGGCCGAAACCGGAACGATGCTGGCACATCAGGATGGCGGAATTCCCATTATCCGGCTTGTTTTGCCGGAGATCAACCCGTTTTATATCGGCGAATTACTCTATTTCTTTGAGTTTGGTTGCGGGTTAAGTGCGTACTTGCTGGAAGTCAACCCATTCGATCAGCCGGGCGTAGAGGCCTACAAGAAAAATATGTTTGCCCTGCTCGCAAAACCCGGATTTGAAGCGGATACCCTGGCCCTGCAAAAGCGGCTTGGTCTGAAATAAGCCGGTACTATGGCAGATCTCAGCCCGGAAGACCGGCAAAAAGCCGATGAACGCTTCATGAAGGAAGCGCTGAATGAAGCTCAGAAAGCCTTTGATGCCGACGAGGTTCCCATTGGTGCCGTAATTGTAGCCAATAATCGGGTCATTGCCCGTGGCCATAACCTTACCGAACGCCTGAACGACGTGACGGCTCATGCCGAAATGCAGGCGTTTACTGCAGCAGCGAATCATATCGGCGGAAAATATCTGGAAAACTGTACGCTTTATGTAACGGTAGAACTTTGTCCCATGTGTGCCGGTGCAG
>CAYLTH010000294.1:0-1759 GCA_964386485.1 uncultured Bacteroidales bacterium
GAAGCTACATTAAATCAAAACTATAGTTATAATCGATAATCTGTCTTCCTTTTTCGTTTTCAATCCAGGCTTTTTCACGGTGGCTTATTTCAATAATTTCAGATGTGGATGTATTTTTGAAACGCGCTGCCACTTCTTCTAATTCTTTTAATTCTATTTCACTGAATAATCCGGGATTGAATTTTCGGGTTGCAGTTGGCTTAAATTGTTCTCCGGTATGACCGTCAGCAAAGGGAGTAAAGCACACTTCTATTGTAGAATTATTGGCAAGATATTCGAAGATGCTCTGAAAGTTATAGGGCACCGGACCCATCGAAATGGCCTGGTATTGAATGCCGCTGATTGAATAAATAGTTTTGCGAAACATGCCAAAATCGGCGTAGAAAAGGAGCTTATTCATTTTTGTTTTCCAGGGGTGAAGCCTTTCAGTAAAAAAGACAACCATTTCCGAAAATTTGGCCAGATTGGGCAGTCTGTAGCCTGTGTTTGAATTGACTAATTTCTCACCAATAAGATAATTTTCGATTTCATGTTTTCGCTTAAACTGATTCTGCTCATGAATAATGGAGTCAACTTTACGCATGATCTTTTCCTTCGCATGACCTGTATAAGCATTACTCAGATTGAGCAGTTTTTTGAATTCATGCGCATCATCGGCTAACTGAATTAACCTTGCGTTTGATTGACTTGGGACTTCCCCGGCTTCATAATTCCGGTAACTGTTGATGCCAAATCCCAATATTTCTGCCATTTTTGAAACAGGAATCTCGTATTTTTCCCTGATTGATTGTATTTTATCAGGGAAAGGCAAGTTAAATTTAACCCTGTATTGGTTGTATACCTGATTGAGGTTTAATTCGTCGAGTTGGTCGGTGGTAAATGATTCACCGCTTTCGGTACACAGAAAATAATGGTAAACCACATTAAATTCTTCCTTACGAAAGCTTAATTTCCTGTTCTCCTTCGTGAGAACCATCTCGTTACCTGTAACCGGGCTTTTCATTGTTATGTTATTTAAAAGGATAGGTTAATTTACGGTCAGCAATATGGAATGAAATACAGATGACACTGTTGCCAGAAGAACCCATTGTGATTTTGATGTACACCTCTTGCCCTTTAACTTCTCTTCCAAATACCCACATATCTATTCCTCCGTACATTGTTTCTTTCAGGGGGCCTTCGCAGTAATCAGTTGTTTTAAGATTTTCAAGTATTTTAGTTCTGTCCATTGGTCTCAATTCAAGATCAGCTAAGGCCTGGGTATTTTTTCCTCTATCATCCCGGTACAGTATACTCCATATTTTCATTTTAATATGAAATTCTTCCAGGAATGAAATTATCTCTTGAAGCAATGCCATAAATTTAGGAGGTAAAGATACAATTTATTTATTCAAATAATACAATAAAGTGTAAAAATTATCAAAAAACTGTAAAATAAAAACTATAAAGTGAATATTTGACAGGGATCTTCGTTTCCAGTGACTACAAATCACTCCCCAACCACCATTTTCCTCGACTTTTTATAGAAGCGGGTGATGGTCTGGATTTCGATGTTACAGGTGTAGTGACCGGGTGCAAGCAGGGTGGCGGGAACGTTCACGGTATAGAATCCTTCGGGCTGGGTCTGGTTGACGAGGGTACTGACCAGATTTCCTTTAAGATCGTTGATGTTTAAACGTACGGACCCGCTTTCGGGAAGGTACCAGGAGATGGCAGTGGAGGTGGTGAAAGGATTCGGGACGTTCTGATAGAGCATACA
>CAYLTH010000295.1:0-1743 GCA_964386485.1 uncultured Bacteroidales bacterium
ATATTCAAATCGCCGGTCCTTTATTGAATTTGACAGGTTTCACCGGATATCGAATCTTGTCTGCAACGATATTTGGTAGAAGAAAATCCATGAATCCACTTCCAGTGCCCCCAACGCTGCAAATCTGAAAAACGATCAGAAATCCTGGTTGGTAAACACACGAAACAAATGCCAGGATACCGCCTGTCTCAAGCGTGTTTACACAGAACGAATCGCAGCCCTCGAACGTATTGCCGGTTCCACTGCTTCGAGTTCATCCAGTAAGAAAGCGGATGTGTCATGGGCCGGAAAGTGGAATCGCGCCCGTAGCACCTCTTATACAGAATCACGTCTTGAAATTACCGAAAAAACATCACAAACATTCGAATTCACTATCAACACCGCCGATGGCGACAACATTGGTGAAATCAGCGGACTCGCATCTTTCGCGAAGGATTTCGCATCTTTCAAAGAAACCGAATATGGCTGCAAAGTAGAATTCAGAATGGTTGGAAAATGTATCAAAATCGATACATCCGAAGAATGCAGTGGTTTTGGCGGGATGGGCGTCGATTATGATGGAACTTATTGTAAAGGTAAGGAAAAAAAGCAAAAGACCAATTATTTCATTGAGAGGGGTATATTCAAAAATGAATCTGAGTTCGCCGCATTCAAGAAGATTGTCGGAAAATATGTTGAACTGTTTGATGAAAGTTTTCAGTGGGTAACCGAAGAAAATGATCTGGACCATTTTAACGCCAAGGTATCGTCGGGAGGTGTTACCGGTTTGTACACAATCATGGAAGGCATCATCATGCAGCGCCCGAATGGAATGATTTATGCGGCTGTTATCGATGGCGATTCTGTCCGGTATTTCAGCAATGATCCTCAGTATATCAAAAAGCTTCCTAAAACGATCGAGAAATGGATGGATCTTTTCAAGGAAAAAATGGTAATTTATGCTGGTTCTACTTCATGAACTTGTTGCAACAAAAAAATCCAGATATCAATCGAATTACCATTGATACCTGTTGCATTATTTTTTGATTTTATCGGTTATTATTTTGGTCATGGGTCATGGCAAACAACCAATCGCATTCATTAGCATTATTTATTGAAAGGAAAGACCGGATGAAAAAATGCTATGTTATCTTGAGTTTTGTGTTTATGTTTTCGTCTTTAGTATGGTCAGCACAGATTGAATCGCCTGTTCCTGATACAGGGCAAACAAAGTGCTATGATGATAATGGTACCGTAATCAACTGTCCATCTAAGGGTCAATCATTTTATGGCCAAGATGGCAGTTTCAATATCAATACGCCATCTTACACCAAGCTCGATAAAGATGGGAATGCTTTACCGGTTACGGCTACGTCATGGAGCATGGTGAAGGATAATGTAACAGGGCTTATCTGGGAGATGAAAACAAACAAGGATGGAGAAGAAAACTGCTTTTTAGCATAGAAACGGATATTCAAATATATACCAATAAGCTTCCAGTTGGGGATTATATTTTCTTCTTCCTGGTTGACACGAACGCCAACGGTACGATCGACGAACCGTTTTATTACGATTTTGTTCAGGTAAATGTCACCAAATAAATCTTCATCAACTTCGTGTCGTTCTATAGGGTGCATGAAACAAATCGTTCCATGCACCCTATAATTTCATATCTTGTTTTGAAGAAAACTTTATTCCACAGGGTTGTTCAATCAGGATGTTGTCTTGATAAACCGAAAGTTTCAATCAAAGAAGGAGCAATGT
>CAYLTH010000296.1:0-1725 GCA_964386485.1 uncultured Bacteroidales bacterium
GATAGGTAATATCCGATGTTTGTTGTATTTCGGCCAGAACCATGCCCGGTCCGAGTGCATGTACCCGGCCGGCAGGGGTGAAAAAGACATCTCCCTTCGAAACCTTTTCCGAATTCATGATTTCAGGAATACGTTTTTCTTCGAGTGCACGCAGGTAAGTCTCCTTATTCATGGGCCTGTTAAAACCACTGATCAGTGAAGCATCTTTCTCTGCATCAATGATATACCACATTTCCGTTTTGCCAGATCCGCCATGTCGTTTCATGGCCAGTTCGTCATCCGGATGAACCTGTATCGACAGGAAATCATTCGAATCAATCAGCTTTACGAGAATGGGGAAAATTTCGCCAAAGCGCTCGTATACGAGATCTCCTACCAAATCTTCCATGTAAACTTCGATGAGCTCATTCAATTCATTTCCTTCCAGAAATCCTTCACTCACAATGCTTTGCTCTCCGGGAACACCCGACAACAACCATACTTCTCCACAGTTGGGTAAGGGTGAAAAATCAAGTCCAAACAGGGTTTGTACTTTCCGGCCACCCCAGATTTTATCTTTAAAGGCCGGTTTGAATTTGAGCGGATACAGGCTGTTCATGGTTGGATAATTTTCATAAAAGTAATGAAGACTACAATATTGACGTGCATTTTCGTGCCAAATTTAAGTGGGAATTCTTAAAATATTGCTATATCTTTGCCATTCATATTGTTATTGTTTTTAACGATTTAATATCAACGACTAAATGGACGAGGGACCTGCGGGTAAACCGATAAAATTAACCTAATACGCGGAAGTTTGTCCACACCGGCATCCTTTCGCCATAATAGAAAGGATGTGCGCGATGTCAATCATCAATACCTTTTATCTTAGCCGCATTATAGGGCATAAAGTTGTTTCTGCTATTCGGACAGCTGTTGGTCGTCTTGATGATTTTGCAGTTGACCTGAATTATGTCAGACCCAAAGTGATAGCTGCAAAAGTGAGCTTTGGACGCCAACAATTATTACTCGATTTTTCGCACATAACTATAGCGAAGAATAACGGGCAGTACATAATTGAGTGTGATCGTATAGAAGAAATCATACTGCCTGAAGAAAATGTTCTCTTTCTCGCAAAGCATATTCTCGATCGGCAGGTTGTGGACATCGATGGCCGTAAACTCGAACGGGTCAATGACCTTCGACTTGCCAATCTTTCATCCGGCCTGTATGTTGTGGCGGTCGATGTTGGTCTGGAAGGGATTCTGCGACGGCTTTCCATCGCCAAACCCATCAGTAAAGGATTAAAAACTTTCGGAAAAGGTATTCCGAGTAAGCTGATTTTGTGGGATGATGTGGCTGCAATCAGCCCGTCACAGGATGGAATTAAACTGAGTAAAGAACAAAATAAGCTCTCCATGTTGCACCCGTCGGATCTTGCCGATATTATGGAAGATCTTGACCGGAATACCCAGCTTGCACTGTTCAAGGAACTGGATGAAGAAAAAGCAGCCGATGTACTCGAAGAAATGGAAACGGAAGCTCAGGTGAACCTCCTTGAAGGCCTTTCCATTGAAAAGGCTGCAGATGTACTCGAAAAAATGCCTGCCGATGAGGTAGCCGATATTCTCGACGATCTCGAAAAAGAACGGGCAGAGGAATTGCTGGAAGAAATGGAAGAAACCGCTTCGGATGAAGTCAGGGAACTGATGGAATATCCCGATAATTCTGTTGGAAGTCTTATGA
>CAYLTH010000297.1:0-1706 GCA_964386485.1 uncultured Bacteroidales bacterium
TTCACAAAATTGTTCAGTACGATAGAAATTACCTTTTTCATACAGCCGGATCAGGTTTTTGACGAATGGAAGGTATAAAAATCAGGGTTCCAAGAACCAGCAATGAATTGATACTCAGGGCAGCAGCCAGGGCCATCATGATATAAACGGCTTCACCGGAAAAAATCCAGGCGAGACTAATGGATAAAACCACCAGTGCCAAACCGATGATCTGCAATATAAGGAAAGAGCTTGTTCGGTTAACGATGTAAAAACTTGACGATAAAGGACTTACCACAAAACTCAGGAAAAGCGGAATGCAAAAAATGCGGGCATAAATACCAGAAACTGCGTAGGCCTTTCCAAACACCAGACTGAATACATCAGGCGCAATAAAAAACAGGATCAGAAAAGGAATAAATGACAACAAGGTCAGGCTTTTCAGGGTTTTAAAGAAAATACTCCGGATGTTGCCTGTTTCATTGAATGCCGTGGCTGCTCTGGACTTAAATACATCGGAAAAGGCATTGGAAATGACGCCGAGCGGAGTTCTTAAGGTCCTTTGGGCATATCCGTAATGTCCTACCACTGTCTGACCGAGATAACGTGTCATAAACAGGTTGGGAATCTGATTCGACATTTCATTGATAAAGGAAGCCGTGGCAATGTCTTTTGGAAATCGTATGTATTTCTTAGCCAATGCTTTATATCCTGTCCAGATCCGAAATCCCAGCCGGGCTTTGTCTTTGATCCGGTAATGATAATACAGGAAAAAGAAAGAAATGGCCTGTCCTAAGATTAATCCGACGATGAGTCCGGTTTCGCCCAGGATCAGGAAGCCCAGAATGAGTTGCAGTAACGATGATGACAAACTTTGAATAATTTTTGAATAAGAAAGAACAGAGTAGCGTTTCATGCGGTTGTGCCAATAGTAAAAGACCTCGTTGGCAGCCGAAAAAAACAGGGAAAGAGGCACCAGTACCAGCCAGATTTCAAAATTTGGGGTTTGCAACAGACTGGTAATAAATGGATTGAAAGCAATGAAAATAATCAGCAAGGCCAGACTGAAAACAATACAGGTCGTGAGTGCGATGCCAATAATATTAGAAGCTTCCTGATCATTGTCGGGCAGCAGGATGGCCATTTCGAACTTTCCGGTTGCAAAAATAATCCCCAGACTCAGGATGGCGGTGAAAACGAAGTACACCCCAAAGAGTTCAGGCGCATAAATCCGGGCAAGAATAATGGAGAAGATGATCGGAATCGCCTGCGACAACAGGGTTCCGGGCATCAGGGTGAGTACATTCCTGAAAAATTCGGATTGAAGGGAAAGTTCCTTGAGTTTCTTCATTCAGATAAATGGGAGGTCAAAGATAGCAATTCCCTGCTTTTATCCGCGGATATAATGGGGCATATCGAAGGGGATTTCAAGGGAAAGTTCAACGATTCCCTGAATTATTCCGTCAACCTTCCACGGTGTTTGATAAATGATCTTTTTCTTTCCTTTTTTTTCGATGGTATAGATGTTACTCTCGCCTGTATCAAGGATATGGCGGATGATTTCCTGTGAACGCGGATTATGGCAATCCATCAGGTTTTTTCCGATTAAATCCGCTCCTCCTTCATGTTCGTATGAGGCTAATGCCTTCTTATTCATGTAGATAACGATATTGTTCCGATCGCTCACGATCACATTTCCGTCAAGATATTCGAACCATTCCATAATT
>CAYLTH010000298.1:0-1681 GCA_964386485.1 uncultured Bacteroidales bacterium
CTGACTTCATCGGAAGCAGTTTCTTCCATTTCATCGAGAAGTTCTTCGGCCCTTTCCTTTTCAAGGTCATCCAAAATATCGGCTACTTCATCCGCCGGCATTTTCTCGAGTACATCGGCAGCTTTTTCGGTGGAAAGGTTTTCGAGCAGGTTCACCTGAGCATCGGTTTCCATTTCCTCGAGTACATCGGCTGCCTTTTCTTCGTCGAGTTCTTTAAAAAGGGCTAACTGGGTATCACGATCCAGATCTTCCAGAATATCAGCCAGATCAGACGGGTGCAACATCGAAAGTTTGTTGTGCTCTTTGCTGAGTTTAATTCCATCCTGAGATGGACTGATTGCGGCTACATCATCCCACAAAATCAGTTTACTCGGAATGCCTTTCCCGAACGGTTTAAGCCCTTTACTGATGGGTTTAGCAATAGACAATCGCCTCAGAATCCCTTCCAGACCTACGTCAACAGCAACAACATACAGTCCTGAAGACAGGTTCGCAAGACGAAGGTCGTTGACCCGTTCAAGCTTACGCCCGTCGATATCCACCACCTGGCGGTCGAGTATGTGTTTGGCCAGAAAGAGTACATTTTCTTCGGGCAAAACGGTTTCTTCGATGCGATCGCACTGAATATAATACTGGCCTGTTCTTTTTTCGATGCTGATATGGGAAAAATCGAGTAAGAGCTGCTGCCTGCCGAAACTGACCTTTGCTGCAATTACTTTTGGCCTGACATAGCTCAGGTCAACTGCAAGATCATCAAGCCGGCCAACTGCTTTCCGGTTTTCCGAAACTACTTTATGCCCTATGATGCGGCTTAAATAAAAGGTATTGATGGTTGACATCGCGCACATCCTTTCTATTATGGCGAAAGGATGCCGGTGTGGACAAACTTCCGCGTATTAGGTTAATTTTATCGGTTTACCCGCAGGTCCCTCGTCCATTTAGTCGTTGATATTAAATCGTTAAAAACAATAACAATATGAATGGCAAAGATATAGCAATATTTTAAGAATTCCCACTTAAATTTGGCACGAAAATGCACGTCAATATTGTAGTCTTCATTACTTTTATGAAAATTATCCAACCATGAACAGCCTGTATCCGCTCAAATTCAAACCGGCCTTTAAAGATAAAATCTGGGGTGGCCAAAAAGTTCAAACCCTTTTTGGACTTGATTTTTCACCATTACCCAATTGTGGTGAAGTGTGGTTGCTGTCGGGTGTTCCCGGAGAGCAAAGCATTGTTAGTGAAGGATTTCTGGAAGGGAATGAATTGAATGAGTTGATCGAAGTTTACATGGAAGATTTGGTTGGAGATCTCGTATTCGAGCGCTTTGGCGAAATTTTCCCTATCCTTGTGAAACTGATCGACTCCAATGATTATTTGTCGATACAGGTTCATCCGGATGACGAACTGGCCATGAAACGACATGGTGGATCTGGCAAAACGGAAATGTGGTATATCATTGATTCAGAGAAAGATGCAGCGCTGATCAGTGGCTTTAACAGGCCTATGGATAAGGAGACTTACCTGCGTGCACTGGAGGAAAAACGCATTCCTGAAATCATGAATTCGGAGAAGGTTTCGAAGGGAGATGTCTTTTTCACCCCTGCCGGCCGGGTACATGCGCTCGGACCGGGCATGGTTCTGGCCGAAATACAACAAACATCGGATATTACCTATC
>CAYLTH010000299.1:0-1671 GCA_964386485.1 uncultured Bacteroidales bacterium
GGAATAAATCTCCCGCTACATAACTCTGAACGCTGATCGCATATAATCTCTCTCCGAACGGGGAATACCGATTTTCTCAGCCAGATTTTCCCAACGGGTTACTACATTTTTGATTTGCTGAAGTATTAGCCCTGCTTCTTGTTGGTCTAAGCGGAAGTATGGAGCGACATCCATCGCCAGATCAAATTCAGCAGTCAGATTGTAACCATCAATTGTCAGTGATAATTCATCACGATCGACAGAAGGGTTGAGGTCAAAAGCAGGGCTCAACCGCCAATCTGAGTTATCGATGACAAAACCGTGGTTTCTTAAATGATCGTCGGTATTGGATATGGCAATATTAAACACCATTCGTCGCCAGAGTTCAGTAAGATCTTCCTGAATCTTTCCACTATGGTTCTGGATAAACAGCGCGAGATCAAGATAACTCGCAGGATTATCCCGAATGCTTTCCTCTGTATTACCGGTCATCGTCATGGCCGAAGTAAAGCATATTCGTGCTTGTCCGAGGCGGTCAAAACGCCTGGTAAAAAATGTATCATGATTTCCTGAAACCCGTTCTATTTTTGATTCGGACATACGAATACCGCATTGATTAGCAAGCAAATAGGCCAAATACTCCCACTTTGCCTTGTTAATATAATCATTTTTTGAGGGGAATTTTGCAATCCAAAGCTGCCCTTCCTTATCCTGTATGTTGGCTTTCGGTCTTGCTCCTCCAAGTGACGACCCGGGTGCTAATAATATTAAAAGCCATTTATTCAATTCAGCATTATCTTCATCTGATTCAACCAGTCTGGCAATATGTTGTAACTCACCTACTGAAGACCAAAGTGGTACAGGAGTATTGCGATCATCATCCAAAAAGGGACCATCCGGAAACAGTTTAAACCGCAAGGCACCCATCCTGCATTGGTCTGCAACACCCAGAAGATAATCAATCTCATACAATTCTTTGTATGGTTTACCTTCAAATCTCGCCTTTTGAAGTGCACGTTTTTTCATTAAAGTACGACCCCAGGTATCCGGCATTGAATCAGTAAAAACGCCAAAATTGCCATTAACCCGGGGATATTGCGGACCGGAAAATAGTGCAATATCCGGGTCAAGAATAAATCTTTGATCCTGTTTAAGCCAATCAGGTTCATACTCAAAACTAAATGATTTTCTCCCCTTTCCCCGATGTGCCGACAAAATACCGATTAAAGCAGGCGAGGTCATTCCAAGCCAGTGGGCGTAAACAAAAATATCAGTCTTATCCAGGCTCATTTTCCCTACCTTCCTAATAATTCAATATCCTGAAGTTTTCTTCCTAAAATATCATCTGCAGCCAATTTGAGAAAATCATCCTGCAGACCTAATGCGCGTAAAACATTGAAATATGCGCCAATGGCAACGCTTGCTGCACCCTTTTCAATGAGATAAAGGGTGTTTCTGGAAATTCCGGCACGCTCAGAGACCTGAATCGTAGTCAGTTTCCGTCTTTTCCTGGCTAAACGGATATTTTCACCCATTTGTTCCATTATAAGCGTGTGCTTAGGAAACAAAATCTGATGCTTTGAATTCATATTTTGTATTATTTTTCGGACAAATATAATCATTATGTACGGATTGTAGTACATAGTTAATTAAAAAAGTGACGCGTGACGCGTGACGAGTGACGAGAGAAAG
>CAYLTH010000300.1:0-1653 GCA_964386485.1 uncultured Bacteroidales bacterium
TGTATGCCAAAGAGAAATTCTCAAAAGCAAAACGAAAATCCTTTATCATTTTTCACCCGGCTCTGGCGTATTATGCTGCAGAATATGGACTGACACAGCTCGCGCTCGAACAGGAAGGTAAATCACCTTCCGCATTGTATATGAAACAGTTAGTGGATCATGCGCGCAAGGAAAATATTAAAACGGTGTTTCTGCAGAATCAGTTTGACGAGAATAATATGAATGCCTTTGCACGCGAAATCGGAGCCAAACTGGAAAAACTGGACCCTCTGGATGGAAACTGGTTACGCAATATGGTATTAATGACCGATCTGATAGCCATCTCCCTGAATGAATAAGTTAATCGAAATACGCTCCTTATCTGCCGGATATGGCGAGGATCTGATACTTAAAAACATCAGCCTCGATGTAAATGGCAATGATTTTATTGGCGTAATCGGACCCAATGGGGGAGGTAAGACGACACTCCTTAAAGTCATTCTTGGTTTGTTAAAGCCGGCTCATGGCAGTCTGAAAATATACAATACAGGAGAGAATCCCCATTTTTTCGGCTATCTGCCCCAGGTTAGTAATATTGATAAGCGATTCCCGATTTCTGTAAAGGAAGTGGTAATGTCCGGACTTTTTCCATTTAAAAAGGAAGCAAAGGATTATAAAGCTACCGCTACCTCCAGAGCCATGGAAATGCTTGATGTGGCTGGTGTTAAGCATCTGGCCGATCATGTAATAGGCGAGTTATCAGGCGGACAGATGCAAAGGGTATTGCTTGCACGCGCTGTTGTGGCTTCACCCAATCTTTTGATTCTGGATGAGCCGGATACCTTTGTTGACAATAATTTTGAACGCGATTTATACGAATTATTAAAGGAACTGAACAAAAACATGGCGATTCTAATGGTTTCGCACGATCTGGGTATCATTTCTTCTTATGTTAAAACCCTGGCCTGTGTGAACCGGGGACTGCACTATCATCCCTCGAATGTTATCAGCAAAGAAGTGCTGGATTCATATAACTGCCCGATCGATCTGATTACCCATGGTGATTTGCCTCATCGGGTTTTAATTGATCATGCTCACGAGGAAGAACATGGTCACAACCATAAACACTAAGACTGCAACGGATGAGCCAACTCCTTGAACTTTTGCAATATGATTTTTTCAGGAATGCTGTGTACGCAGCTATCCTGTCGAGTATTGCCTGTGGAATCACCGGAGCCTATATTGTTGCACGACGCCTTGTTTTTATAAGTGGTGGTATTACACATTCCAGTTTTGGCGGAATCGGGCTGGCTTATTATCTGGGTTTTAATCCGGTGATCGGAGCAGCCGTTTTCAGCCTCTTATCCGCCTTTGGAATTGATTTTTTATCCAAACGTACCAATATGCGTGAAGATTCGGCGATCGGGATGATCTGGACTGTCGGTATGGCCATCGGAATCATTTTTATTGCACTTACCCCCGGATACGCTCCCAACCTGATGACCTATTTGTTTGGTAGTATCCTCACCGTCGGAATTATTGATCTTTATGCCATGATTGTCCTTACAATATTGATAATCATAGTGTTTAGTACCATGTTCCGGACAATCCTGTATATTGCTTTTGACGAGGAATTTGCCAGAACCCGGAACATGCCGGTCAGAACCGTGAATA
>CAYLTH010000301.1:0-1653 GCA_964386485.1 uncultured Bacteroidales bacterium
TGTATGCCAAAGAGAAATTCTCAAAAGCAAAACGAAAATCCTTTATCATTTTTCATCCGGCTCTGGCGTATTATGCTGCCGAATATGGTCTGACTCAACTGGCACTCGAACAGGAAGGGAAATCACCCTCAGCATTGTATATGAAGCAGTTAGTTGATATTGCCCGCAAGGAAAACATCAAAACGGTTTTTCTTCAGAATCAATTCGACGAAAACAATATGAATGCTTTTGCCCGGGAAATCGGTGCCAAACTGGAAAAACTGGATCCACTCGATGGAAACTGGTTACGAAATATGGTATTAATGACCGATCTGATAGCCATCTCCCTGAATGAATAAGTTAATCGAAATACGCTCCTTATCTGCCGGATATGGCGAGGATCTGATACTTAAAAACATCAGCCTCGATGTAAATGGCAATGATTTTATTGGCGTAATCGGACCCAATGGCGGCGGGAAAACTACTTTGCTCAAAGTAATTCTTGGATTGGTGAAACCGGCGCATGGCAGTCTGAAAGTATTCAATACGGGAGGAAATCCCCATTTTTTCGGTTATCTTCCACAGGTCAGCAATATTGATAAACGATTTCCGATTTCTGTTTTGGAAGTCGTGATGTCTGGTCTTTTCCCATTTAAAAAGGAGGCCAGGGATTATAAAGCGACCGCTGCCTCCAGAGCCATGGAAATGCTTGATATTACAGGCGTTAAACATCTGGCAGACAAAGTAATAGGGGAGTTATCCGGTGGACAAATGCAGAGAGTATTGCTTGCCCGGGCTGTTGTTGCTTCACCGAGTCTGTTGATTCTGGATGAGCCGGATACCTTTGTGGATAACAATTTCGAACGGGATTTATATGAATTGCTGAAGGAATTAAATAAGCATATGGCGATACTAATGGTTTCGCATGACCTGGGTATTATTTCGTCTTATGTTAAAACACTGGCCTGCGTTAACCGTGGACTCCATTACCATCCTTCCAACGTGATTAGCAAGGAAGTGCTGGATTCCTATAACTGCCCGATCGATCTGATTACCCATGGCGATTTGCCTCATCGGGTTTTAATTGATCATGATCACGAAGAAGAACATGGTCACAACCATAAACACTAAGACTGCAGCGGATGAGCCAACTCCTTGAACTTTTGCAATATGATTTTTTCAGGAATGCTGTGTACGCAGCTATCCTGTCGAGTATTGCCTGTGGAATCACCGGAGCCTATATTGTTGCACGACGCCTCGTATTTATAAGTGGAGGTATTACACATTCCAGTTTTGGCGGGATCGGACTGGCCTATTATCTGGGTTTTAATCCTGTGATCGGAGCGGCAGTTTTCAGCCTGTTGTCGGCCTTTGGTATAGATTTTTTATCCAAACGTTCCAATATGCGTGAAGACTCGGCAATTGGGATGATCTGGACTGTCGGAATGGCCATCGGTATCATTTTTATTGCACTTACGCCCGGATACGCACCCAATCTGATGACCTATTTGTTTGGAAGTATTCTTACCGTCGGGATTATGGATCTTTATGCGATGATTGTCCTTACAATATTGATAATCATAGTGTTTACTACCATGTTCCGCACGATTCTCTATATAGCTTTTGACGAGGAATTTGCCAGAACCCGGAACATGCCGGTCAGAACCGTGAATA
>CAYLTH010000302.1:0-1648 GCA_964386485.1 uncultured Bacteroidales bacterium
ATAACAGTGCCAGTACCCCCACGTTTATGCCGGTCTGGGATGCTTTCCGGCATTCAATCCGGCAATCTCCCGAAGTAAAGAAGGAAATTATCCGGGAGGTTTCCAAGGTTTGTGCCGGTTTTTTTGAGGCTCCTGCATCGGATTATGAGATTTACTTTACCTCGAATACCACCGAAGCCATCAACATGGTTTCCAAAAGTCTCCATGCACAGCATGATAAGGATATTGAACCGGTCGTTCTCAACACCCTGCTCGAACATTCCTCCAATGATTTGCCCTGGCGGCTTATTCCCGGTCACACCCTCATGCGCCTGTCGGTGGATGATGAAGGTTTTATCAATTTAAAGGAACTGGAGTCACTGTTGATCGCGTATAATCAAACCAATGCGCATGGGAAAAAACGAATTCGCCTGGTCGCTGCAAGCGGAGCCTCCAATGTTCTGGGTTCCTGCAACGATCTGGCCGAAATAAGCCGCATCGTTCATCTGTACGGTGCTCAACTGCTGGTAGACGGAGCGCAGTTGGTGGCACATCGACCTGTGAAGATGGCTGAATGGGGGATTGATTATCTGGCATTTTCTGCCCACAAGATGTATGCTCCCTTTGGCTGTGGCGTTCTGATCAGCAAAAAAGGCCTACTCCGGCTAAGCAGCGATGAAATTGATGTTTCTCTTGCGGCTGCCGAAGAAAATTGTGGCGGCATTGCTGCACTGGGCAAGTCAATCCTGCTGCTGAAACGCATCGGCATGGAGCATCTCCAACAGGAAGAACAGGAATTAACAGCCCGTGCCTTAAACGGAATGGCAGGAATTCCCGGACTGACCGTTTACGGGGTTCAGGATCCCGGATCATCTACATTTTCAAACAAAACCAGTGTCATCGTTTTTTCTCTCAAAAAATTAATGTCGGATAAAATTGCCCGGGAACTGGCCGAAAGAAGTGGTATCGGCAGTCGTTTCGGCTGCCATTGTGCCCACATCATTGTAAAGCACATTCTCCATATCCCTCCCGCACTCGAAAAAATTCAACGGCTCATCCTCATCGTTTTCCCGAAACTCTCCCTGCCGGGTGTCACACGGATAAGTTTTGGTATCGAAAACACAAAAGAAGAGGTAGATATCATGCTTCGTGTGCTGGCATCCATTGCGGATAAGTCTGAAGTTCAGGCAGGGAACGGGTCATCGCCTATATCGCCTGAGCTGGTTAAAAAACAAATCATGGAATTTGGATTGCAAAGGGCCCTGCAAGTATATAATGTCTGATTTTTTTGGAAATTTTAAGGCCACAAAAACGACTTGTTTGTTAAAAGATTGAATTAATTGATCTGCAATGAAAAAAATACTGACCTACATCCTTTTAATCGGTGTTTTTGCTACCCTCACCTGGTATGTGATCGAACAGGGGAATATGATAATTCGTCCGGTTCAGGAGGTTACTGGTGATTCGGGCACAGTTTATACAGATAAAGCAAAACCGGTTGTTATTGATTCAGGAGCGAATATTGCTGATCAGTTTCTGGATAATATTAAATACCCACTCAGTATACTACTTCTGCAGGTTTTGATAATTTTATTCACCTCACGAATTTTCGGAATCATTTTCAGAAAATTAGGCCAGCAAACCGTTATCGGAGAAATCGTTGCCGGTA
>CAYLTH010000303.1:0-1645 GCA_964386485.1 uncultured Bacteroidales bacterium
TCAATGATCTCGGATTGAACAACTTCAATCCATTCCTGATCGTGAACAAAGAACGTGGAAAAGAGATTCATCTTCCTAATTATGAACCTACCAGCCTGGTTGACGCAGCTTTTTTCGGCACAAGTCAGGATGATTCTGATCCGGCATCGGGTAAATACTATAAAACAGCAGAAAATCTGCCCTGGGCTATCAAGATTGCCTCAAGCTATGACTATACAATTGAAAGTGCTCAGATCACCAGTGCACATCTCAAATTTGTTGACTGGGCCGAATCTTCCGGTGCATCTTATCCAGATTGGTATCTAGATCTTTCTGGTTATAGAAACGAGGCTAATATTTATCAGATTCCATAAATATTCCATAACTACTTATTTATCTGTGTTTTACATTCTTCAAAACACGAATTAACGATACAATAATTTGCCCATACGTCTATTCCTTCATTTTATAAGCTTTCTATATTAGCCTGATTTGTTGAATAAATAAGTGTTTTCTCTACTTTTATTGCAAAGAAACAAAACAGCTTATGATGTTGACAAAAGCACACAAGATCTCAAGTCTGATAGGTAATACTCCTCTGCTTGCCATTCATTTTACCTATAAGAATGAGGAGAGAGTCATTTATGCCAAAGCCGAGAATATGAATATGACCGGCAGTATTAAAGACAGAATGGCATTTCACATTCTTTCCAAAGCTTATGAAAGGAAAGAATTGACTCAATATGTTCCGCTTATCGAAGCAACAAGCGGCAATACAGGAATTTCAATATCCGCTATCGGGCGGGCATTGGGTCACCCTGTAACAATCTATATGCCCGACTGGATGAGTGACGAAAGGAAAAACCTGATTCGTTCAATGGGAGCCAACATCCATCTGGTAAGCAAAGAGGAAGGTGGTTTTTTGGGAAGCATCGAAAAGGCCAAACAGGAGGCCGCCCGTGTGGGAGGATTCCTTACAAACCAGTTTTCAAACGAGGACAATTGTGAAGCTCATTATCTCACCACTGCGCCGGAAATCTGGTGGCAGCTTACATACCGGAATCTGAAACCAGACGCATTTATTGCAGGTGTCGGAACAGGAGGAACGATCATGGGAATCGGGAAATACCTGAAAGAGAAGAACCCCGATATCAAAATTTATCCGCTTGAGCCATTGAATTCACCGACACTAACCACTGGATATAAGGTTGGGAAACATCGTATTCAGGGTATTTCTGACGAATTTATCCCTGCAATTGTTGATCTTAAAAAGCTGGATCATGTTGTGGCAGTTGACGATGGTGAAGCCATCATCATGGCGCAAAAACTGGCATCAGAACTTGGTCTGGCAGTTGGAATTTCATCTGGAGCAAACTTTATTGGTGCACTCCGCGTGCAAAATGAACTGGGAAAAGATGCGGTTGTGGTTACTGTTTTTGCCGACAGCAACAAAAAATACCTGAGCACCGACCTATTGCGAACCGAACCTGAAAAAGAGGAATTCCTGACAAAAGATATTCAACTCACAGATTTCTCCGCATTCAAACGGGTGTGTCACACCTGTTGTGATCCGTCGGATTGCATGGAAGGTCAGTTTAAGAGCGATGCTGTTAAATTACCAAGTTGCCCGAGGAGGGTTTGAGATGTTGAATCGTTTATTTGTTGA
>CAYLTH010000304.1:0-1638 GCA_964386485.1 uncultured Bacteroidales bacterium
TCCGGACTATACACATTTTATAACCGGCAGCAGGAAGCCTTGCAATTCGACTTCGCATTACCAACGGGCGACTCTGCCATCGTTTATCAGGATTTCTGGCAGATCTTCCGGATTATCTCCGAAGGGAAAGACACGGCCACAATCCTGGGATATCAGGATTCGGTCATGATCTTCCGGATCTCCCACCGCTATCTCAACGGAAACCCCATCAATTCTGTTCTGCACCAGCAACATATCCGGATCGGAAAAACCCTCGGGCTTACTGATTTTATCCGCATCGATCAGTTTCCCGGCATGCTGCAGATGATGACACTTCGCGGCAATACCAACCCCGACGCGGGACTGGTCCGGATGACGAACGAATTTTTATACAATCACCAGCCGGGTGATGAGATCCAGTTTTTTGAGTCCTTTTCAGGCAGTGCCGGTCAGCCTCCTTTTCAGAAATACACGAAACAGCTGTTTTTATCCCGCATCGACACACCGGATTCCCTCATCTATACGGTACAGGTCAGTGTTTTTGAACCCGGAAACCCGCAACAAAACATGGATACAGTAAGATTGGCCTATTACCGGTATACGGTGTATGCCGAAATTCCTTTCGACTATATTGACCAGACTACCCCATTTGTAGAACGAAAGATCGCCCACAGAAACTATTGTGGTATTCCTCTCTGGACATATCGCATCAGACCAAATCCGATGATGTATTGTGTAACAGATAATTGCTGGGGTACCATGGATACAGGTGGTCCTCCCCCGATAGAAGAAACCATTTTTGTGGAAGGACTTGGACTATATACCCATGTCTATGGTATTTTCGGCCCGCCACCCATGGGATTTACTTCCTTTTTTGGAATTCATTATTTCAAGAAAAATGGCATTATCTGTGGGAATGAAGCGATTCTCAACATTGACGAGGCCGCTGATCAATCCGCAGCTGTATCCATATATCCCAATCCTGTTACAGATTTTCTGCAGATTGAAACAAAGGAACCCGGCACAACACAGATCCGGTTCACCACACTGACCGGACAGGAATTAGGAACACAAACGCTGCATCAGCCGATTACAGCTGTCGATCTGCGTGAATTTGCAAAAGGCGTTTATTTTCTGCAGATCACCAATTCCAATCGGACCTATTCCGTAAAAGTGATTAAAAACTAAGCTAAAATCAGGCAACTGTTATAACTTCGCATGTCTTTTTAGCATTGTTACTATAACCAATCAACCTTGTGCCACATGGAAAAACGAATCTGGATAGTATTCCTCCTCCTTGCCCTGTTACCATTCAAAATGAAAGCCGAATGGATTCGTCTGAATAAATCTTCAGATCCGGGTTCAACACCCATAACCACCATTCTTTCAGAAGATAAGAACGGAATGACAATTAAAATTGAAATTCCCGGATTTGAATTGAAAAGCAAAGTTGTAGATGGCAAAACGGTCCAGACAGTTGACCTTTTAACCGATCTTTTAACCTCCACACCTGGCAGTCCTGCACTGTCTTTCATCAGCAAAGTTCTGGCTATTCCGGATCAGGCAGGTATTTCACTTGAAATTATTGAAACAGATGAGGCCCGCGTCTTTCCGAATATCCGGATATCGCCTGCCCTGAAAAGCACGATTGAAGGACAA
>CAYLTH010000305.1:0-1630 GCA_964386485.1 uncultured Bacteroidales bacterium
TAACTGGCAACAGGCAGGCATTGAGTGAATCCATTTATACTGATAACCAATAAGACAAAAGTAAATAGTTTCATGGTTCTGTATTTTTTCGCATCAAATTATCCTACTCCCCAAACCGTAACCGCAGGTACTCCATCACTTCATGCAGAAATTCATGCCGGTTTTTCTTTCCGGATAGCCTGAAATACGTATACGGAATATACAAAAACCGTTTGCATTTCCGCATACAATCCTGTGAAACAGTGGAGAAAAAATCAATGCGATCCTTCCGTACACTGATGTATATACAATTGTTTTCCTCCTTTTTAATGCATAAATTGTTGTTATTGTGATCGATATGCAGTTTGGAATATCGAATGGAGAGATAGGCGTTAACCGTTTCGCCGGTTAATTTTTCGGAATAAATATATTTGAGGGTGAAGGAGGCTGACATACACTGGTTTTTTGCTAAAATACCAAATGAATTTTGATTCATCTCCAATGGATCCTGCCTATTGTAGGAAGCCCGGGGTTTAGCAAACGAACAACCCCTTCTGGCAAACGAAGCCCTTATCCCGGGTTCGACGATTTCAGGGTATACTCTGTTCCGTCACATTCCAGAATACAAATGTGGTTCACCCGGTCGACTTTGCAAAGCCAGGCCGAATTGATGATAATAGAGCGGTTGATCCGCTGAAAGAGTCCCTGCGGGAGTATTTTTTCAACCGAACCAATATTACTCGAAACCGTTTCCTTTTTATTCCCGCGTAAATATATATGGGTATAATTCGCATCCGCTTCCAGATAGATCATGTCATCCGGATGGAAAAGGATATAGCCGTTGCGGTTGTTGAACCGGATTTTCCCCGAAATCTGGACAGGCTGATGCACCATTTGCAACAATTCTTCCAGCTTTTCCTGATAATGTTCTTTCTGCTCGAAATGACGGAACTTCTGAATGGCCTTGGCCAGTTCAACGGGATCGACCGGTTTCATCAGGTAATCCAATGCTGATGCTTTAATCGCCTGAATAGCAAACTGATCGTAGGCCGTAACAAAAATTACCGGGATGTCAAGTCGCAGTTCACGGATCTCGGCAAGAAGATCAAATCCGCTTTTATTAGGCATCTGAATATCCAGAAAAAGCAGATCGGGATGGTGTTTAATTATTTTGGGTACGGCTTCTGAAACACTCTCAGCCTTTTCAATTACTTGTATATCTGCATGTTCGGAAATCAACGAGGCCAGTAATTCCCGAGCATCGCCCTCATCATCTACGATCATGGCAGTAAACATCGTTTCAGGTTTGTCCGTTTGTTTCATGTTGCAGTTTTTTCATTTATTTTATCCCTTCCTCACCGGCACCCTCACCCTCACCCGTGTTCCGGCGGCTTCCCCGCTATCGGTATAGAGGTCTTCAAAGTCGGCTGTAATGCGGATATTGTATAGCTTTTCAAACAAAGCATAATAATCTTCCATGATATGAAGGCCTTTGCCCGTGCTGGCCGGGTTGTTCCGGTTGTATTCCCTGGTAAATACCCGCCCTACACCATTGTCGGTAATCGTAATTGTAATATAGTCCACGGTCGACGGTCGACGGTCGACAGTAGTGTTGTCCTCGGATTTTTGTTTCGGATATTTTGTAGCGCTT
>CAYLTH010000306.1:0-1629 GCA_964386485.1 uncultured Bacteroidales bacterium
AAGCGCTACAAAATATCCGAAACAAAAATCCGAGGACAACACTACTGTCGACCGTGGACCGTCGACCGTGGACTATATTACAATTACGATTACCGACAATGGCGTCGGGCGGGTATTTACCAGGGAATACAACCGGAATAACCCGGCCAGCACGGGCAAAGGCCTTCATATCATGGAAGATTACTATGCTTTGTTTGAAAAACTATACAATATCCGCATCACAGCCGACTTTGAAGACCTCTATACCGACAATGGTGAAGCCACCGGAACACGGGTAAAGGTGACAGTGCCGGTGCGGAAGGGTATGGAAAAATAAAAAACTGCACTATGAAACAAACAGACAAACCTGAAACCATGTTTACTGCCATAATCGTTGATGATGAGGGCGATGCCCGGGAATTGCTGGCCTCTCTGATTTCCGAACATGAAGATATACAAGTAATTGATAAGGCTGAAAGTGTTTCAGAAGCTGTACCCAAAATAATTAAACACAATCCTGATTTGCTTTTTCTGGATATTCAGATGCCGAACAAAAGCGGGTTTGATTTGCTGGCTGAAATCCGGGAATTGCGGCTTGACATCCCTGTTATTTTTGTCACGGCCTATGATCAATTTGCCATCCAGGCGATAAAAGCATCGGCACTGGATTACCTGATGAAACCGGTTGATCCCGTTGAACTGGCTAAAGCGATTCAGAAATTTCGAAATTTTGAACAGAAAGAACATTATCAGGAAAAGCTGGAGGAGCTTTTACAACGGGTACATCAACCGGTTCAGGCATCGGGGAAAATCCGGTTCAATAACCGTAATGGTTATATTCTTCTCCATCCCGATGAAATGATTTATCTGGAAGCCGATGCCAATTATACCCACATATATTTACGGGGGAAAAGAAAGGAAACTGTTTCAAGCAATATCGGATCGGTAGAAAAACTACTGCCACAAGGTTTATTTCAGCGAATCAGCCGTTCGGTTATCATTAACTCCACCTGGCTCAGTAAAGTCGACCGGATAAACCATATTTTTGTTCTGGAGTTTGAGGGAACGGAATATTCGTTTAAATCGTCGAACCCGGGATAAGGGCTTCGTTTGCCAGAAGGGGTTGTTCGTTTGCTAAACCCCGGGCTTCCTACAATAGGCAGGATCCATTGGAGATGAATCAAAATTCATTTGGTATTTTAGCAAAAAACCAGTGTATGTCAGCCTCCTTCACCCTCAAATACATATATTCCGAAAAATTAACCGGAGAAACGGTTAAGGCCTATCTCTCCATTCGATATTCCAAACTGCATATTGATCACAATAACAACAATTTATGCATTAAAAAGGAGGAGAACAATTGTATCTATATCAGTGTGCGGAAAGACAGGATTGACTTCTTTTCAACTGTATCGCAGGATTGTATGCGAAGATGCAGGCGATTTCTCTTTATCCCGTATACCTATCTAAGGATTTCCGGCAAAAAGAACCGGCATGAGTTTTTGCATGAAGTGATGGAGTATCTGCGGTTACGGTTTGGGGAGTAGGATAATTTGATGCGAAAAAATACAGAGCCATGAAACTATTTACTTTCATCTTATTGGTTATCAGTATAAATGGATTCACTCAATGCCTGCCTGTTGCCAGTTA
>CAYLTH010000307.1:0-1614 GCA_964386485.1 uncultured Bacteroidales bacterium
TCAGAAAAGATGCAACAATAAAAATTCGTAAGAAGACTTTCATTTCAAATAGATTAATTGTGAATACTATCAACGGAAACAAAGGTCTGAAACCCCGATCCGTTTTGCATTACACAATTTATCCAGGGAATTACATCATTTACACCTTATCCAGGGTGATGCGCCGCTTGTGCCTGAGATTCTTGAAGAAAGTGGGCGTCAGTCCGGTTACTTTTTTAAACTGGTTGGATAAATGCGCCACACCGCTGTAATTGAGCTGGTATGAAATTTCGGTCAGGCTGAGTTCATCATAAATCAGCAATTCCTTGACCCGTTCAATTTTGTGGGCAATGATAAAATGTTCGATTGTGATTCCGGTTACCTCGGAAAAGAGGTTTGCCAGATAGGTATAATCATAGCCAAGATGCTGACTCAGGTGGTCCGAGAAATTGATTTTCGGGCGTGATTCGGCATAATGAACCATATCCACAATAACATTTTTAATTTTTTCAATGAGAATCGCTTTTTTATCATCCATCAGCTCCAGACCGGATTTGAGCAAGGTAATGCTCAACTGTTCCCTGATATCATCCGGAACCGGCTCCCTTAATTCCACAACGCCCAAATCAACCAGGCCATAGTGAATACCGAGCTTATCCATCTCTGATTTCACCATCATCTTACAGCGAATCGAGACCATGTATTTAATATAGAGCTTCAAAAAACTAAGTATATCCAGAGTAAAGGTAAATAATAATTTGGTATTGTTTTTGCAGGTTTTCATCTTTTACACGTATGAAACTACTTACCCTGCTTTTTGCTGCTTTATTTTTGCCTTTGCTGATGCCGGCTCAGGTATTGCAATGCCCCGACACGCTGACCCATTCCTATTCGCAGTATGAAGGCGGTCACTGCGCTGCTGACTGCAAGTTTTGCAGGAGCGTTGAAACCGCCGACTGGGTTGACCTGGAAAGGAGAATTGCCCGCATGGCACGGATGCTTGACGGAGTGCCCCATGGGATGGTTTCACTTAAAAAGCAGATGGAGACGCATCGGAATATCAGTTTTGTAAGAACGATGCCTCCGGATCAAAGCCTTAAAAAGCCCATGGGCATATTGGCAATCGGTTTCCGGCAGTCCTGGTGCACCATTATGCGCGAAATACATTTGAAACAGGCTCCGAAGGATAAAGAAGCCAGGATTCGCTTACGCTATTTTGGGTGGGCCGAATATTACGAACGTGCTGAAACGGAAGAATACCTCCGTTTTTACCGTCTGGTGAATCCTTCAGAAAAAATAAATCACACCAATATTTATCCGGTTGTGAATGATTATTTTCATAAATGGAGCCTGAATAAAGACCTCTATTCGCTGAAATACCGGCAATTTGAGGAAAAACTCCTGAGCTCGCCTATGGAAGTGACCGACAGTCTGGATAAGGCCGGTGATGGCATTGGCTTGTGCCTGATGATCGGACATTATGACCTGAAAGTCCGCCTGAGGGCAATACAGGCTCTGGTCAACCAAACGGATCCCGGTATCCTGAATTATCTGATTATCCTTGGGGCTTGCATTCAATATGAAACCATCGAAAACAATGAATATACTTCTGACCGGCTGAATTTTTATGAGGCT
>CAYLTH010000308.1:0-1612 GCA_964386485.1 uncultured Bacteroidales bacterium
ACGATAAATGAACGGTGTACCCGCATAAACCGGTCGGATGGAAGTTGTTCTTCCATGCTTTTCAGGCTCAGCTGGGTCATCACGGGCGTGCTGTTAACCAGATGAATTTTAATGTACTCGTGCTGACTTTCAATGTATTTGATGTCATCAAGTTCAATTCGGATCAGTTTGTATTCAGATTTAACAAACAGATGATTCGCCGTGGTTTTGATGCTTTCCTTCGGACTATTGGCATTAAGTTCAATCCGCGTTTTCACCTTATTCGCCGCTTTCAGAAAATCACTAAAGTTGACGGGCTTCAGCAGATAATCCACCGCTTCAACCTGAAAACCCTCCACTGCATATTCGCTATACGCGGTAGTAAAAACAATGTAAGGCTTGTTAACCAATGACTTAACAAATTCCATCCCGTTAAAGTCGGGCATATTGATATCGATAAACAGCAGGTGAATCTCCTGATCCTCCATAATTTTCATGGCCTCAAAAGCGCTGCGGCATTCAGCAACCAATTCCAGAAACGGAACCGTCTGAATATAGGACGCAATCTTTTTTACGGCAAGCGGCTCATCGTCAATGGCAATACAACGGATTATCATACCGGAAGGGTTAGACGCACTTCAAATTCATTTTCCTTGTCAAAGATATCCAATTGATAATCATTTTGATACAATAATTCTAAGCTTTCTTTTATGTTATCAAGTCCGATGCCTGAATATTCGCCATGATAATCCCCCTTTTTCGGATGTTTACTGTTTTTAATAATACACTGGAGTTGGGTTTTATCAAGCTGCAATTCAAAATGAATATAGGATTTTAAGGGATAACATGTTCCGTGTTTGAATGCATTTTCAATCAGGGAAATAAACAGCATCGGTGGAATTTGCATATCCGGAATCTGCTCCGGAATCTGTGTTGTCACTTCCACCTCATCCGAGTGCCGGAGTTGCATCAGCGAAATAAAACTATGAATAAAATCAATTTCTTTCTTCAGATTGATCGTATTCTGTGCCGAATCATAAAGCAAATACCGCATCAGGACAGACAATCGTTCAACCGCTTCCTGGGCTTTCTGCGTATCGGTTTCGATAAGGGTATGGATATTATTCAGGGTATTCATGAAGAAATGAGGGCTGACCTGATGCCGGAGGAGTGCCAGATTCGTTCGGAGTTGTTCCTTTTCAACGTCTTTCCTCCGTTTTTCCTCATCAAGCCATTTATACTCAAGCCGAAAAGCGGTTCCGGTGCCAATGATCAGGATACCCGTTATGATGTTATTAAAAAACGACCCCATAATTGAACCCGGACGAAAACCCTGCGGCGGAGCTCCATGCCCGGGTATATCATCAGGTCGCATTCCGGTATGGATTATGATATCAAGAATTGTTACAATAATAATGGAGAGTACCACAATCAGAATATACTGCCTGCGCTTGTTATTGAACAGCAATCGGGGAACCAGAAAATACAGATTAAGCAGAAACAACAGAAAAAAGAATGAAATATTGATCCAGTCAGCGATCATCCTCGAAAAATTCAATCCATTTACATCCTGCATATTCCTTAAATAGGGCCCGGCAAAAACAAGCGCCCAGATAAAGCAAAACATAAGAAT
>CAYLTH010000309.1:0-1605 GCA_964386485.1 uncultured Bacteroidales bacterium
GCATTTTTAAAATTCAATTCTCTGGTTTTATTTCCAAAATGATCATAATCTGTCAGCAGACCATCTTCTTTAGCGTTGACATAGTTCACGGTCGAACTGATTTTTCCGTTATCATGAAAAAACGTCCACTTTCCATGTCTTTCGCCACTTTGATTAAAATTCCCCAATGATAAAATGGATCCTTCATCATCAATAAAAACCCATTTCCCCGTCCTGGTTGTTTCACTTTCCGAATTACTGATCCCATAAATCCGGCTTCCATCGCGATAAGCATTTTTTAATCCGTTTGCTTCATCCCCAAATACCAGATTTACAGAGGCATACGGGACTAACCATGCTTTGTTGGCCCATTCCGAAAATTCCTTGATTTCTTTTGCTTTCTTTTTGACCTCCTTCACAATTTTATCGTTGGTTCCGGCCGACATAATTATACAGATATATCCGTCGAGTAAATCCTGTTCTACAATTTTTGAATAGAACGGTACATAATAATTCATCCAGAATCCATTGGTATTTTTCCGGTACTTCAGGTTTTCAGCCAATACCTGGATTTGCCTGACAACCGGGAAATCGAGTTTGGATTTCAATTTGTAATTTTCATGCAGGGCCACATGATTGCTGATAATCTGATCCAGAGATTTAAAATCATTTTCGAAAAGACCTTCAATCTCTGCACCTTCAGCGTCATTCTTCGAAGAAAGGTACTTATCCATAAAAGTTAAAACCGACAACTTCAGGCTGTCATTTCCCGATACCATTAAAAAGGCCGTCAGCGACAACATGGCCTGGGTATAATAGCCTCTGTCGGCACACAAATAGCCGAGCTTTAAATGCGAAGCCGGATGGAAGGGATTGGCCATCAGGGCTTTCTGATAGGATTCAACAGCAGCTTTCAGGTCGCCTTTCTTTTGAAGAATAATACCCCGGCTGTAATACAAACTGTAATTCCCCGGAAAAACCCGGATTCCGTCATTGAAAACAGTCATGGCTTCGTCAAATTTTCCGGTTTCATCCAGGGCAATCCCCAGATGCAAATAAATAAAAGGATGACGATCGAAAGGATATGCCAGGGCTTCCCGGCCAAGCTTTATTAACTCCTCATACCGTTTGGCATTGACCAACGTCAAAGACTTTTCCACTTGTCCCAGAAACCAGGCTGAATCATTCGGGTGAATTTGATCATAAACCTCCAGCGCCTTGTCATAGTCCTGCTGATCATGCAATGCAACACCCTTGTCGATAAGGTATTGTGCATTGTAAACATTGGGAGATTCCTGAGCCCTTGTCTGGCAGGACAATCCGGTAAGCGCAATGGCTACCACAGTCATAAACAATTTCTTGAACATACTTCTCAGTATTAAATCGTTAATTTTAAGGTATATAGGAGGCATTTACATCCCCAAAACACAAACTTTTAATAATAATCCCGCCAACTGGCTGAGATGAAATCGTCAGGCTATAATCCGAATAGCACCAATCGCCGGCCGGAAAGGCTGTGATGGCGCCAACATAGCGTTTTGCAGTCAGCAGAGCATCGATCGAATTAACCATTAAATTATGATCCACATCCGCCGCTTTTTTTGCGATTCCGGATAATACAGCCAT
>CAYLTH010000310.1:0-1600 GCA_964386485.1 uncultured Bacteroidales bacterium
AAACCCTTGAATGAATTCCGATGCTACATACTGAGACAGTTGAACCCGGGACTTTATCCTTATTAAATAAACTACACGATTGAAAACTGATGCTGACATTTCAGCCGTTACAATTGATTCAATTCTAAAAAAATCAACACGCAAGGACTTTTTTGTTCTGTATGAGCTCCTACAAAAGTATCCGTTGGAACAGCTTATTGCCTGGTATTTTGAAAAATATCCCAGCCAAATGCTCGCCATCAGCATCCCCAATGCCATCACCTATTTCACAGATGCGGATGATTCCGAAGAACCACTGAGCTTTAAAAACCAAACCTGGGAAGGCGTAAAACGCGGAATACAGAAAGCTGTCCGGGATTATCTGATTTAAATTCAGAATTTTAATGCATTGATATTCTGTGCATTACGTCGATTTATATTGATTTTGTTATGCAGGATTTTCCTTCCAGTATACTTTTTGATAAGATCCGGCCGTTTTACCTGCTCAACCATGCACATTTCTGCATATTTCAGTTCAGAAACTGTGCCAAAATAGTGTTAACCAATTTTTAGTATAAGACCGATTTTTACCTCTATTTCCTGAGTCGACACGGTTAGCAGACGCAAATCCCCGATGCGTTAAGAGGGGTCCTTCACTTTAATACCCATTGAATATGAGAAAATCAGTTTTTGTCATGATGATTGCTGTTGCAATCGGAATCGTATCCTGCAAGAAGGATAATACACCCGCAGACGCTGCTGTATCAGCAGAAACCGCTGCGAAAGTAACAGCCTATATCGAGAACAACTACCCGGATGCAGTCGTTGATTACATGATCAGCTATAATGATGGTGCCGAAATTGAAGTCGTTCTGAATACAACCGAATCCGTTGTGTTTGATCAGGAAGGCAATTTCGCTTATGAGGATCATGGCGGACATGGCGGCAATGGTGGTCACGGACACGGCGGACATCATGGCGATACCCTGCATCCCGGTGGCGGTCATCCCGGTGGCGGACATCCTGGTGGCGGACACCATGGAACACCCATCCCTGTTGATTCTTTACCGGCAGAAATCCTCACCTACATCAGCACCAACTATGCAGGATATACTGCTATCCATGCCCGGATGGATTCCCTATGTCCGGAAGGAGCCATTACCGGAGTATTTATCCGTGATGCCGGAACCGGCCACATGATGCTGTTCTTTGATGCCACAAACACCTTCCTGATGAGCGGTACCCGCGTTTTATTCAGCGACGTTCCGCAGGCAGTGTCTGATTTTATCACGACAAATTACGCGAATTACACCATTCGTCATAAAGCAGTAAAACTGACAACCGCAACAGGAGCCATTCAATATCTGGTGTTCATGAAAAATGGCAGTCTGAAAAAGATCGTTCGCGTAGCCGAAGACGGCAGCTTTATCTGTGAACAATAATCCCCCCAAATACCTTGATAAAAGAGGGCTTTCCGCTTGGTTTGCCCTCTTTTTCTTTTTGGATTACCTTGTATTTTTGATAATTTTTAATGATTATTGCCTTGCTTTTTTTAGATTTTTAAGCAATTATTGCCTTGCTTTTTTCATTTTTATGTAGTAATATTGCCTTTCTTTTTTCA
>CAYLTH010000311.1:0-1594 GCA_964386485.1 uncultured Bacteroidales bacterium
CCAATTTAGAACAAATCTGAATAGTCTCCATTTTAACCGCTCCCTGAAATATATTGGCTAAATTTGCACGCTCATATTCCTGTTTTGGCGTATGTGTTTGAAAATGAGATCAATATAAAAAATTTTATATCATGAGCGTAACAAAAAATTTTGTAACCTGCGACGGAAACTATGCTGCTGCCTACATAGCCTATATGTTCAGTGAAGTAGCCTGTATCTACCCGATCACTCCGTCATCCACCATGGCCGAATATGTTGACGAATGGGCAGCATATGGTCAGAAAAATATCTTTGGCGAAACCGTCAAAGTAGAAGAAATGCAATCGGAAGCGGGTGCTGCCGGTGCTGTTCACGGAGCATTGCAGGCAGGTACCTTGTGTACTACCTATACTGCATCACAGGGATTGTTGCTGATGATCCCGAATATGTACAAGATCGCCGGTGAATTGTTACCCGGTGTATTTCATGTAAGTGCCCGCAGTCTTGCTGCACAGGCATTGTCGATTTTTGGTGATCACAGTGATGTTATGAGTACCCGTCAGACCGGTTTTGCCATGCTGGCAACAGGATCTGTTCAGGAAATCATGGATATCGCCGGTATTGCACACCTTGCCTCCATCAAATCACGCGTTCCTTTCCTCCATTTCTTCGATGGCTTCCGGACTTCTCACGAAATTCAGAAAGTAGAAGCACCTGCCATGGAAACGCTGGCTTCGATGATTGATTACAAAGCTCTTCAGGAATTCCGCGAACGGGCACTTAATCCTGAACATCCTGTAACCCGTGGTACCGCTCAGAATCCGGATATTTATTTCCAGAGTCGTGAAGCAGCAAACCGGTTTTATGATGTGATTCCTGATTTAGTGGAAGAATACATGCAGGAAATTACAAAAGCTACCGGCCGCGAATACCATCCATTTACCTATTATGGTGCAGCTGATGCTGAACATGTAATAGTGGCCATGGGTTCCATTACCGATACCACGAAGGAACTGATTGATTATCTGGGAACTCAGGGTAAGAAACTCGGCTTGGTTTCCGTACATCTGTATCGTCCGTTCTCAGCAAAATATTTCTTTAATGTTGTCCCGAAAACAGCCAAACGCATTTGTGTTCTGGATCGTACCAAAGAACCGGGCGCCAATGGAGAACCGCTGTTACTGGATATTAAAGACCTTTACTACGGCAAAGAAAATGAGCCTATTATAATTGGTGGCCGTTACGGACTCAGTTCGAAAGATACCACACCGGCCATGATGCTGAGTGTTTACAACAATCTCGTTGCCAATGAACCGAAAGACCGCTTTACAGTAGGTATTCTGGACGATGTAACCTATACATCTCTCCCGATTCTTCCGGAAATGAGCATTTCACGTCCCGGTACTTTCGAAGCCAAATTCTACGGAATCGGCGCCGACGGAACTGTAGGAGCGAATAAAAACTCGATTAAAATTATCGGTGATACCACGGATAAATATGCACAGGCTTATTTTGCCTATGATTCCAAGAAATCAGGCGGGGTTACCACCTCGCATCTGCGTTTCGGCGATACCCAGATCCGTTCACCTTACCTGGTCAACAGTCCGGATTTTGT
>CAYLTH010000312.1:0-1573 GCA_964386485.1 uncultured Bacteroidales bacterium
ACCCAAATCCCATTTTCCTTCTTAAAGGCATATTGTTTCAAAATTTTCCAGGTTGAAAACTCATCGATGATAGTGGCATGAACCGGGTTATTGTAGATCAGGAAGGCGGGGCGTGGTTTACTTTGGAGAGATTTCTCAATGTTTTGTAGTACGGATCTTAAAACAACCGGCCCAAAAGGATTGAAGAAGTAAAAATAAGTAATGTCATCCAGATCAGTGTATTCGGCAGCATTCCCGTATAAAACCTGAATTTTTAAGGGATCAAGTGATTTTAGGTTTTGAAGTGCAATATTGTATACTGATTTCGAAAACTCTATCCCGCGTATTTGTCGAAAGGGATAATTTGCACTTATCATCAGGGTGTAGCCTTTGCCACAGCCAAAATCCATGAAAACATCCTCATTTGTAATCGCAAATTCGTTCAAAACTGTCGTTAACGGTTTTTTTGCTGTTGCCTCATAGCGTGTGGGTTCAAGTTCAGCAGGAATCTCCAACTCATTGGCATACACCATTCTGCTAATATCAACTCCTTTGATTTTATCTTTAATAAGCTGATAATAGAAATGCCAGTAGCTGGGTTTTGTCAGCAGATTTATGATATAATGGAGGATTTTCTTACGCTGAAACATGAACCTTATGATGGATTAGTTTAGTAGCCTGACTAAAACCTGCCAAATTTCGTATCTTTTTCGGTGGAAAACACTCAGGTAATCAGAAATCTCTGCTTTTTCCGGATCAAAGTGGTTTTTAAAGCGGTTGACCCCGGCAGAATAATCATCCTTCAAAGTAATTGTACCCAGAAAATATTTCTCAAATCCTCGATTCTGATAAAGCTTTATAAGTTCCCAATGCAGGAATACACCCGCTCCGGCACTCGTTTTCCGGGTACCGCCAAATGAATAATATACAGTTTTCCCATAAAAAGTGATCAGGGCACCGGCAAGACAGGTATTACCCTCCCTGACAAAAAACAACTCCGCAAGATTCTGTTTTTTCAAAAGGTGGTAATAGCGTTCCAGATAGTTCAGATCCGGTCCTTTGAGAGTCTGATTCTGATAGGTTGCAATGATAAGGCTCTTAAATGCGTCAATATTATCTTCACGAACAAATTGCAGTCCGAGCTTTTCTGCGGTTCGGATCTTGCGTTGATGGTGCGATTGGATGCGGCTTTGAATTACCTCGGTTGATTGGGTCAGATCAATATAGGTATTTAAAAAATCCTGCTGCTGAAACTTTGGGCAGTCGGGATAAAAAAGTTGTCGGTCCGGATGATCGTACATTCCCTTGGTGCGAAAATACACAACCTTCAACTTTTGTATGTACTGGTACACCAAACCCGAAAGTTCCTGAATATATCCCCTAGCCGGATTGGAGGATTCCCTTACCAGGGCTTCACCAATCAGAATCATGTGCCTGCTCAAAAATTTCCCCACAAACGGAATCCGGGTATTTTCATAAAAGTAAACCTTAACACCCGCTGCAATTTCTCCCTCTTCCCAAAGTTCAAAATACATAGGGACTTCCTTAAAATATTGCTGCAATTCATCCAAATGTGTAGATTGCACCAGGCTGC
>CAYLTH010000313.1:0-1571 GCA_964386485.1 uncultured Bacteroidales bacterium
ATCCGGTGATGCTTTCAAAAGCCGGATTTACATATTCAATACGTGCATTCAGATCGGTAATGACAATTATGACCGGACTTTGCTCAATGGCAAGCGATAACTTGCGCAGCTCCATTTCCTGTTTTTTGGTTTCGGTGATTTCGCGGACCAGTGCAATGAAATGATCGCTGTTTATCGGAACCAGCCGGGATTCAAAATAGGTTAAGCGGGATTCTCCGGCGATCGTATACTCATAGGTTACCAGACTTTGATTGTCAAGACATGCCGTTATATGATGCATGTGCATCCGGTATGTTTCTTCATCAAATATTTCTTTCATATTCATCCCGATCAAACGATCACCCTTCACCAGTAAAGACTCCGGATTGGCAGAGTAAAACTCCAGATAATTGCCATCCCTGTCCATTACAAAAAGAAGATCCGGAATTGCCTGCATAATGGCGCTCAGCCGTTCGTTCTGCTGCCTTACTTTCTCCAGTGCCCGTTTCTGTACTGTAACATCACTGTCGGAACCGCGGTAACCAATCAGATTCTGATTTTGATCGAGGACCGGAACCCCGTTCGTGGTAACCCATTTTTTCTCACCCTCTTTGGTTATAACCTGATTCTCGAGATTACAAAAACTGCCTTTGGAATGGATCACTTCCATGGCATTTTCTTTAAACCTTTGCCTGTTTTCAGGCGGATGCAGGTCATAAAAATGCAGTTTACCAACCAGTTCCTCCGGAGTATATCCGAGCATGAGTTCTGCGACCGGACTAACATAGATAAACAAACCATCCGGGTCGATTTCCCATATTATCGTCTGGCTTTGCTCTGCAATCTGGTTGAAACGGTTTTCGTTTTCACGCAGTGCATTTTCAATTTGAATTTTCTCTGAAATATCTTCCTTAACCGCCAGAAAATGTGTAATCTCTCCTTCCTTTCCAATGATGGGCGAGATCGTAGAAGATTCCCAGTAATAATCTCCGTTTTTGCGCTTATTATGAAAAACACCCTTCCATTCTTTCCCATGCGTGATATTCTGCCATAAGGACTCGTATTCATCCGACTGTGTTTCCCCGGATTTTAAGATCCGCGGATTTTGTCCCATCATCTCAGAAAGTGAATACCCCGAGGTTTCAAGGGCTTTCGGATTGGCATATTCAATATCCCCGTCAAGATTGGCAATGACAATACTAACCGGGCTTTGCTCCACAGCCCGGGATAGCTTATTCAGTTCTTCTTCAGCTTCTTTCCGGTCGGTAATGTCGGTCAGCGAACCCGTACCGGCAATTACCACCCCATGATCCAGAATGGCCGTGGTGGAAGAACGAACCCAGCGAATTTTTCCCTCTTTGGTATAATAACGGTACTCGAGATAAGTGTACTCCCGCATGGCCAGATTCTTCATGGCACAGGCAATCATCGGCCGGTCGGCTTCCACAACATAATCCAGCAGATTGGTCCCGATGACCTCATCCGGTGTATAGCCCAGGACACGTTTACTCGACGGACTCACAAATTTTAAAACACCTGCCGGGGTAATTTCATAAATCACGTCATTAATGGACTCGACCAGTTTGCGGTAG
>CAYLTH010000314.1:0-1567 GCA_964386485.1 uncultured Bacteroidales bacterium
TTTTTGGCGACAATTTCTTCATAGTTGGCCACGCCGTACAGTATCCGCTTTTTCATTTTTTCCTCCTATGCAAACTGCAACTCCCACTTGTGAAGTGATGCAATCTTTATGCAGCGTCCGTCACCTCAAACACCCGAAACCCCTGATTGCCGAAACAATATATCACATACAGATTCAAAATAACGGAAGGCTCCTCCTGTTTGGCCCCTTGCGCGTATCCGATGATTTGTTCCGTATCCTCAGCTTGCAATGAAAACGCATCGATATGGGTCTTTGTTCGAATCATCTCGGCTTTGGAAAAATACTTGAATTCAATGATCCATCTGCGGCCGGCGAATTTCTGGTCGTACCGGCCCATGAACTCCAGGTCACTTTTGCCTTTGGGGTAGGACCGCTCCACTGTAAACGTCAGCCAGGTGGATAGAAACCGGCTGCACAGCTCATAAAACGTGGTGCGGATAAAATTCTCGTTCATCTTGACAAACACTGCCTCGGGCAACTGGGATACATATTCCCGCCAGTAGCCGGCAAACAGTGCTTCGATATCCGGATTGATCACAAACGCCTGCATGATCTCGGTGTAACGGGTGGAGACATCGATCTGGTTCAGCTCGTTGAAATATTCAGCGAAAATCTGTCGCATGTTCAGATTGGGCAGCTTTAATAGAAAATCATCTTCACGGGTCAGCATACCCAGATAAAAAAAGGATATGGGGAAAAAACTTTTTTGAAAGAACTGGCGCATGTCAAACTTTGATATCATAAAATTTTTGTCATAGCCGATGGTGTTATGGAGCAGCAGTCGATCGACAAATTCTTCCGTGCTGCCATCGTAGGCGGCTGTAATTCTTCGCACCCAGGACAGATCCGTGCGCAGATTCATATCGGTCAAAAATTCGGGAATTTGTCGATAATCGCAGAGATGATACAAAAAATAGCTGACCAGGGTCGAATTGTAGATGGCTTCTCCATCAGGCGACACAAAATGATACCCGTTGTAATGGGTGCGCATGAGCGAGTTCACCTGATGACGCAGCGCGGAATCCAGGTCATAGTCTTTGAATATCTCGTTCAGCAGTCCATCCAGCTCGGACTGGGTGAAACCCAGCATGTTTTCGAACTTTTTTTCCAGGGTAATGAACCTGGCGATGTTAAACGCCGATGCCAGCTCATCCATGGTGATGGGCAGAACGCCCGTAATAAACACATTGGCGATGGCTCCGGTTTTTCGGCCTTCTTTAAGGGTTTTAAAAAAAGTCTTCAAAAACCCGCCATCTGCAGTAATCTTCCGGTACAGATCATCCTTTCGGCCAGTGATGAGCTGATTGGCAAAGTTGTCGTATTCATCGATAATGACATAAAGCGGGGGAAGACGATGTTGACTGATCTGACGCAACAGAATCTCCAGGTTTAATGTGGCGCTTTTTTCAAAATCGACGGTCGCTTTCCCCTGAAACCAGGCATTGCAAAGCCCAACCAGCCCGTCCATTTTCCCATTACACACCTGGTTGAAGTTTTTCTTTATCATCTCCGGATCATTTACCATTTCGACAACGGAAAAATCCAG
>CAYLTH010000315.1:0-1544 GCA_964386485.1 uncultured Bacteroidales bacterium
CTTCCGTATCACTCGTTTCAAAAGGAAGTAAAGATAATAAACCGGACGAAACCAGCCGGAATATCGGGCCATAAAAATATTACGACGCTGCCAGTGCGGGCTCAGCAGATCATGTTTAATGCCATTGTGTTCAAAGGAGATGAGTTTTCCGAGGATCTCCGGGCCCTCCAGTACCTGATCGGGATGCCGCGACGAATCGCCTTTGGTACGAATCTGGTATTTCCCGTTATGATGGCGGATTTCGATGATACGGTGGGCAATTATTTTTATGGAATTGCGAAACATCACCACATCGCCGATTGCCAGTTCTTCCGGTTTCACGGGAATAACAGTGCCCACATCACCGGATTTTAAAAATGGGAGCATACTCCGTCCACCCAGATTGACACGGATGGGTACTCCTGTTGCTAAAAGATTCAGGCTGATATCCTGGATAAAGACTTTGTCATCGTCCGGCTTCATGAGGCCGTTTGTTCGAGGATCAGATCCACTATATCCTGATCAGGCTTGAAACCACATTCGTATATTTTAAGGTGTCCGCTGATGGTAATCGCGAGGAGCATCAGGGCATTGATGTGGTCTTTGTTATAGGCATGCTGAATAAACTGGGCAAACAGCCGCGTAAATCCGGCTGCCCCTTTCAGTTGTTTAATGTAGTTCTCCGGACTTTGTTTAATCAGGAATATTTTATGCAAATCACATTGTTTGGGAACATCCGAATAGGGCATGGGCGTATTGTGCATGATTACATCGCCAACCTTATATTTCAGCAAAAGCCTGTCATCATTAATAACCCGTGCACCTGCCTTTTCCCATATACCTGCCATGGTTGATTTTCCGGTTCCTGAGACTGCGGTAAACAACATTCCTGTTCCATCAGGCAGGTGAACGCCTGAAGCATGAATGAGTGCAGCACCATGAAATACCGATACATAATACAGAATGAGGGGACCGAGCGGATAGGGGAAGGGATCCCGGCTGATTCCGGTGGTATCTTTTGGTAAATCCGTATAGTAAACATCGAAATGCCGGCAGGTTTCATCAAATACTGCGATGGTGGCCACTTCGGTACCTGTTTCCTGATCGGCAGCAAAAATTGCACGGCGATCTCGATCATCATGGATCGTCCACAGGGAATCCAGTTTTAAGCCTGTCAATGGTGCTTCTTCACGGGCCCGGAAAACTTCTTTGAAATTCTCCATTCCATCCGGATAACCGGCATGCAATTGAATAATGGTTAAATCCTCTCCCGGACTCCGTCCTTCCTGATTCGGACACAGGAAAGGCAAATAGGGTGGCTGTAAGACTGCCTTTACCGGGCCATCTTCCCGAACGGCAAAGTGAAAACCGGCTATATCGAGGTAGATCAGGTTCATAGAGCCGCAAAGGTAGTAAAAAAGTGACGAGTGACGCGTGACGCGTGACGGGTGATGAGCATTTTATAAGGATTTATTCACATCTCCAATGCATAGACCTTTGATAATTATTGTTTCTGTAGTTCCCGCCGGACTTAGGTTCAGAATTTTCTCTTCAAAAACCCATTC
>CAYLTH010000316.1:0-1520 GCA_964386485.1 uncultured Bacteroidales bacterium
CAGAAGCTCTTCATTTCGTATGCGTAAATCTGCATCTGTATATTCGAGTTGAATGATATCGGGATTAACACCGGGTTTTAAATAAAAAGTGTATTTAAGCTGATGTTCATATCCGCTTACTTCCAGATTAATTCCCGGATACAATTCTGTATAATTTATTTCCGCAAAGGAACGGACCCCGGAAGCCCAGTTTGCAGGATTACTTCCAATAAAATAATTCTTAGCGGAAGGTAATTGAGATTCTGCTACAGGGGCATCCGATTTCTGCGACCCGAGAAATTTTACGCTAAAGGCATGACAGGGTATTTCTTGATCTTCCGGTTTTATTTCAGTCTGTTTTCCGGGTTGAAATTTGAAACGCATCATTTTCCGGTAGGCATCCTGATCATAAAAAAGATAGGTAAGTCCCTTGTTCTCAATAAACAAGGCACCATTTGGGATTTCTGTCCTGAATTTAACATCCGCATGCCATTGGTTTTTATTCTCTGTAAATGAATATTGCCAATGAGACTGATCTATATCCCGCTGCTGGCCAATGACCGATACGATGCTTAGCAGCAGCAATATCAGAATCAATGGCCTTTTGTCCATACTAATTTTTTAAAGATGCGTTTTCCCGATATCGGGGAAGTTAAAGGGGTTCGGTTCTTCACCAACTGTACCGTCTTTAAAGTGGATCGTTAGTTTTTCTTTATTCAAAGACAAAAATATCTTCTCCGGGGTTGTCTTTCCTTCAATATAATACAAGCGAAGCATGGCAACCGACCCATCGAGATAGGTTTCGAATTTAACCAGGCCTTTGTCAGCACTCATCAGGTGATTGCGGAGGAAAGGCACCATGGGTTTGTTTTCAGAAAATAAACACTGCGGGAAGGGAACCTCGTATTTCAACAATGCGAGTGTATCAGTAGTTTCGTAGTCATTAAAAGTTTTCTGATATGGGGTAAACAGGGATTTGATGAAATCTTCTGTTTTCAGACTGGTGGCTGATTCTTCTGCAAAGGCAACTTTAAAATCGAGTTTCTGGATGACCTGTTTATCAGCAGGACCCATAATAAGCTCTTTTGTTTCAATAAGTTGTGTTATTTTTTCTTTTGAAATCAGGGATTTGTCATAATAAAATGTTGCATGAACAGGCTCCCCGAATGATGTTTCAAAAGCCAGAATTCCTCTTTCTTTTTTCAGAATTTCTGCAAGATAAAATTCATCATTGGCGTCGAAGAAATGATCAATTCCGGTTTTTAACAGGCCAATTTCGGTCAAGCCAGGTGAAGGAAGCTGAAATAATTCCTTGACCGGAGTGAAAATCAATTCTTTAATTTTATCGGGAGTTAAAATAGCGGGATTGAAGAAAACCTTAATACTATGGTTTTTAACGAAGGTCTGAACCCCCAGAATTCCAGGAATTTCCTTTATCTGAGTTGCAAACGACATTGAACTGCCATAGCATTTGATGCTTTTAATTCCATCCTGATAATAAACCTGGGCATTGGCCATTTCTTCCGGAGTACCCCATTTCA
>CAYLTH010000317.1:0-1518 GCA_964386485.1 uncultured Bacteroidales bacterium
ACTATGCCCATGATTGTTTTTGGTCAGTAGTTCCCATCTTTGACACTCCTGGCACTGTCGCCATAAATCGAATCCCTGCTCACCAATCATGTAACTTTGGCTGCCGGGATCAACGCTCCAGCGTACCCCGTTCAATTCAAAAATAAAGGAGCCCGCATCCATGTTGCCATGACTTACAGCTCCACAACCTCCTTTTGCGCCCAAATAATAATCGCTGTTTTCTCCTTTGCCAGTAAAAACAGCTACAGGGCTCATGCCCTTACCTACCCAGGAAGCTGGCGGTTCTTTCATTGATTTTTCTTCGTATTGACTCATCCATGCCAGGCCTGCTCCGGTTAAATAACTCAGTCTTATTTTTTCAGGAGGTGTCAGAAACTTCTGTGTCTCATAAAACATCCTTTTTCCTGTTTGAACTGCAAACCATGCCAGAATAATATCGCCGTCAACCGACGGCGTGTCCTTACTATCGCCGTAATTGTAGTACCATCCTGAAGGTGCATTACTGCCCATTACCGCAAAAGTTGCACTTTCGATAAAACCAGGATATTTTTTATATCCGAAATCAGAACCAAAGGCAGTTTCGAGCATGGAGACGGTAAGCACTGCATAGCTCGTAGCGTAATTCCAATACATAACGCCCTCAGGACAAACGCCATCGCGAAAATAATTTTCAACCATTTCATAAGGGATGCCATCCAATGCCCTTTTTATGGTTTTCGCGGCAAGCTCAGGGTCATCATCAGCGATAGCAATTGATGCCGCTATCATCCCTCCATTGCAAACCTGGTTCCAGTTATTGTAATGATTTATCCACCACGCATTCTGTTTGTTTCCGCCATATTCTTCCCAACTCGGATAAATGCCCTTTTCGATTAAGGCTTTTCTTGCCGCTTTTATCGTTGATTCAGGTAAATCATCCAGCGTCCAGTCAAGTGCCAGAGAAACGGCCATGCAAATTTCTGCTACATCCAGATAAACCGGAGGATTCCAATCAGCAAAGCTACACGCTGCCAGTAATTCCTGATTTATGCGTTCAAGAATTACCTTATCTTTCTCAATTAAATATACCAAACCAAGCATATTTACCCTGCGGAGTAATTCCCTTGAGATATCGAGCATTGCATTGGTCGTTTTAACCCTCTTTATTAGCGGGATATCAAGAATTTCGTAGGCATCAAGTCTTATTGCCTCATATAAATTCCTGATTACAGGATCTGATTTTATCTTACCCTTAAGATTCTCAACAATTTGTTCATTATAAATCATCCGGGGTTTGGATTGTTTCAGGTTCTCCCTTATATACGGAACCGAGAAAGGATTCTGAAGTTTTGGGATGTCCTTTTCTTGCGTGGAAGCACTGTTCGTCTGAAATATCGCAAAAAACAGGACAAATACAGTCAATAATTTTAACATGGTTATATTTTTAAAGTTTTCAGGGCCTGATGATTTCAGGTTCTGATTGGTACGAAATACTTTGTGTTCAAATTATTTATTCAGCGGCTCTTATTTTCAGTTCAT
>CAYLTH010000318.1:0-1512 GCA_964386485.1 uncultured Bacteroidales bacterium
CCGATCCTCATTCAGTATTTTGGAATGAAAGGTTTTGGTCAGCGTTGTTTGTCCGGTCAGTAAAACAGGAATGAACAAGGCTATTACATAAATGATTCGTTTCATGATATTCAGGAACAGGACTTGTATGACAGCTAAAATTGGCGGAGGATTTTAATCCTTTCTTCAATAGGAGGGTGGGTTGCGAAAAGAGAACGATAGGTTAATTTGCCTGTTTTTTCGAGTGGATGATCTATGAAAAGCTGAGCCACATCTTTGCGTTCGACTGCCTCAATACGGGAATCAGATGAAATCTTTTTAAGTGCATCTGCCAGTGATTCAGGTCTTTTGGTAAGTTCTGCTGCCCCGGCATCTGCCAGAAATTCACGTTGTCGTGATATTGCAAAACGGAAAATATTACTTAATAACCAGCCAATGGCAGCGAGCGCAAGAATGATAATAATGAAGACACCTGCATTCTTTTTACCGCGCCCCGAATAGCGAAGACTGCGAAAGGCAAATTCTGTCAGAAATGCAAAAATTCCAACAAATATAATGCTGATTATCAATACCCTTACATCATGATTGCGGATGTGAGTCAACTCGTGCGCAATGACTCCTTCGAGTTCATTATCATCCAGTTTGTCAATAATGCCCTGACTAAGGCTGATTGAATATGTTTTCCTGTTAATCCCGCTCGCAAAGGCATTGAGTGAATTATCATGGATAATAAAGATTTGAGGAACTGGAATACCTTGTGAAATACATAGATTCTCCACCAGATTATATACCCGTTTATTCTGCTCTCTTTCCAATGTTTTTGAACCGGTAGCACTTCGGATAATTATGGAATGACTAAACCAGGCAATACAAAACCAGATTGCAACTCCTCCAAGGGTAAACGGTATAATCCGGATCGCGTCCCGGTTCACTATTTCGGTCGGCTGAACGTTCTCCGAAAAAATATTGAATAAATGCAAGGCCGTGAAAACCAGGATAATCCATAAAACAGGAAATAAAACAAGCAGGATGAAAGATTTTCTATTGTTCCTTCTCTTCTGGGATTGTAAACCAATGTATTTCATGAGTCTATCAGTCGAAGTTTACAGTCGGAGCCGCTTCATGTGCTTTGCGCTCTGTATCCTGAATCTCAAACATTTCCTCCTTTTTAAACCCGAACATTCCGGCGATCAGATTGGAAGGGAATGTCTGTACGGCATTATTCAGTTCTCTGGTTGAAGAGTTGAAGAATCGTCTTGCCGCTGCCAGTTTGTTTTCGATATCAGCAATCTCTTCCTGAAGCTGAATGAAATTTGTATTTGCCTTTAAATCGGGATATGCCTCAACGGCAATCTTTAGTCCGCTCAACGCATTTGTGAGCATATTTTCAGCTCCGATCTTCTCTGTTATCGTATTTGCATTAACGGCTGCAGATCTCGCTTCAGTTATCCGTATCAGCACTTCACTTTCATGCTTCATATATCCTTTGACACTGGCGACCAGCTGAGGAATAAGATCATGACGTTGCTTCAG